>JAJDAX010000333.1 GCA_029261615.1 Nitrospinaceae bacterium | reverse complement strand
GTGGTCCACGCCTGTGTCCGGGAAATCGCAGGTGCTGCGGCTTCTGTTCCCTGGCTCCTATATAGACACCCCAAAGGTGGGGAGTGGGAAGAAATAAATGATCACCCTCTCCTTAAACTGCTGCGCTGCCCCAATCCCTTTATGGGACAGTTTGAATGGGTGGAGACGGTCATCTCCCAACTGTATCTTTCCGGAAACGTTTTCATTGAAGCAGCCGGAGCCCGCAATACCAAACCGGGGGAGCTGTATCCCCTGCGTCCGGATCGCATGAGCGTGTTACCCGACCGCACCGATTTCATCGCCGGTTACGAATACCGCGTTGGCAGTGAAACGGTTCGTTTCGCTCCGGAGGAAGTGCTCCATTTGAAATTGTTCAATCCACTCGATGATTGGTATGGACAGTCACCTGTGGAAGTGGCCTCGATTGCGGTCGACAAACTCAACGCCTGTGATCGCTGGAACGCCGCGCTCTTGCAAAACTCCGCTGTGCCCTCGGGTGCGCTGGTTTCTAAAAAGCGGTTGAGTGATGAACAGTTCGATCGGTTGAAAGATGAAATGGCCTCCAAGTTTCACGGCGCGCAAACTGCACGCCTGCCGCTTCTCCTTGAAGAGGACCTCGAATGGAAAGAACTGTCCGTGTCGCCGAAAGACATGGACTGGATCGAAGGCCTGCGCTTTAGTGCGTTGCAAATCGCACAGATTTATAACGTCCCGCCGGAGTTGATCGGGCTTGCGCCTGCAACTCATCAAAACCGTAAGGAAGCGCGCAAGGCGCTCTACACAGAAGTGGTCATTCCGGCTCTCAGCCGATTGCGTGATGCGCTCAATCGCTGGCTGACCCCGCGCTTCGGTAAAGATCTGGAACTTGATTTCAACACTGATCGAATTGAGGCGCTGGCTGAGGACCGGGAATCGGTCTGGCGCCGGATCAATGCGGCTCGTTTCCTGACTCTCAATGAAAAACGAGAGGCATTGGGTTACGAACCCATCACCGGCGGTGACTCTCTGCCGGATGGGAAACGCGTTGAACACTAACAAGCATCAAAAGCGTACTCGGCTGCTGTCCGCAAGGGACCCGGTGCGATGCCCATTTTTTAAAACTTTCAGTCAAGGTTCCCCAATGGAATACAAATCTTTTGATTTCGATTTAAGCAATGTTGAAGATGATGGACGCTTTCAAGGTTACGCTGCAACCTTCGGCAATGTCGATCTTGGCGGCGATGTGATCGCACCGGGGGCATTCACGGAAACGCTGCTGGATACACAGGGAGGCAGGGTGCCCATTCTCGACCATCACAATCCTGAACAACAGATCGGCTGGAATCTTGAGGCCTATGAAGATTCACGCGGGTTGTTTGTCCTGGGTCAGCTGGATTTAAACGTCCAGGCGGCGCGCGAGCGACACAGCCTGATGCGTCTGGCACAAAAGATCGGGGGACGCACCGGACTTTCCATCGGTTTCCAAACGATCCTCTGGGAAAACGATTTTGAAGACCCATCGGTGCGTCACCTTTTGGAAATTCAATTGATGGAATACAGCATGGTGACGTTTCCCATGAACCCGCAGGCCGGCGTGACCGCTATGAAAATCAGCGATCCACTGTCCCATGCTCTGGTGCAATTGAATTCGGCCCTTGGCCACGCCTCCCTATATTGATTTTTTAGATCCCTTCGGCTTCCTTAAGGTGGTTCCCCCTGTCGCCTTCCCCTGTTCCCTTCCCTAAATACCGTTTTAAAACGGCCCACTCATTTATCCAAGGAGAATGCAATGCAAGACGTCAAACGTCTGGTTGAAAACGTCAATAAATCCTTCCAGGAATTCAAAACCAAAAACGATCAGCGCCTTTCCGAAATTGAATTGGGGCGTCGCGATCCCCTCCTCAAAAATCAGGTGGACACACTTGCGCGCGAAGTGCAGGACCTGTCCGAAATGAAAGGCCGACTCGAAACACTGGAGACCCGGCTGTCGCGTCCGGCACTCGAAATAAACCAGAAGCCAGGTAATTCTGGAAGTGAGGAGCGCAAGCAGGCAATGCTGTCGTACCTGCGTTTTGGAGAGCGTGCTCTTAATGCCGACGAGATCAAGTTGCTTTCGGTGGACTCGGATCCGCAGGGCGGGTACTGGGTATCGCCAGAGATGTCGCACCAGATTGTCGAACAGGTGTTTGAAACCTCTCCGATGAGAAATGTGGCGACCGTTGAAACTATCAGTACCGATGCTTTGGAAATTCCTGAAGACCTGGGAGAAGCGGGTGTTGGTTGGACTGCGGAGACAGGGGTTCGGACCGAGACCTCCACGCCGACCATCGGTGTGCGCCGCATTCCGGTGCATGAAATGTATGCCATGCCAAAAGCCACTCAGCAATTGCTGGATGACGCGCGGGTAAATGTCGAGGATTGGCTGGCGCGCAAAACCGCCCTCAAGATGGGCAATACTGAGAACACCGCTTTTATCAATGGCGATGGTACCGACAAACCGCGTGGAATCCTGACCTACCCCGGCGGTTCCAATAACCCCGGCGAGATCGAGCAGATCAACAGCGGGCATGCCAGCCAGATCACCGCGGATGGATTGCGTACTGTGGTTTATGCACTGAAAACACCCTTTATCCGAAACGCCTCCTGGTTGATGGCGCGCTCGACTATCGAGTCGATTGCCAAACTCAAAGATGCCGGTGGAGATTATCTTTGGGAACCGGGTTTAAAGGTGGGCGAACCGCAAAGTTTGCTGGGACACCCCATCGAACGCATGGAAGACCTCCCGGCAGTTGCAGCAAATTCTCTGTCTATAGCCTTCGGTGACTGGAAGCAGGCCTACACCATAGTGGATCGGGCCGGTGTCCGGGTCTTGCGCGATCCATTCAGCGCGAAGCCGTTCGTGTTGTTCTACACCACCAAGCGTACCGGTGGCGATGTGACAAATTTCGAAGCAATGGTTCTGCAAAAAACTGCGGCGTAGTTTTTACGTTGAAAAATCTTCGGACGGGCCGGAGATAAAACGTTCCGATCCCCGTCCGGAGTTCCTCCCTGTTTTTTCATTCCAACAACTATTTCATATAAGGAGTGCCCTGATGCGGGACATTCAGAACAATATTCAACCAAATCAAACCATCAAGCCGTCGTCCTACACCGCAACCCAGCATGGGGACACAGTGGATTTACGCGGATTCAGTGCTGCGGCTGTCTTGTTCTATTTATGGGCAGGCGATTTCACCGATACAGACGAAGTCTATACGCCCAAACTTCAATCCTCCGACGATGCCAGTACCTGGAGCGATGTCCCGACGACTGAACTGGAAGGCAGCCTCACACCGGTCACTGCATTTGGACAAGAGGGCATGCAGTCTGTTGGATATAAGGGATCCAATCGTTACCTGCGCGCGGTCCTAACAATCGTCGGAACCTCCCCTTCTATTCTTTCCAGCGCCACTATCATCCTCGGTGAACCTCATCAGGCACCAGCAGCCTAGGTCGAAACCCATCGATTCCCACCCCGCCTTTTTAGGCGGGGTTTTTAAAAAGGAAGGGCCCAACTATGAAAGTCGAAATGAATACATCGCAATCGGTTCGTCCGTTTATAAGCGTGTTTGTTGTAGAAGGCTGGACCCGGTGGATTCCAAGGCGACAGACCAAGGCCCAAGGCGCTGCACCGGAAAATAAATCCTCCAACCGAAGGAGGGGCAACTGCCATGGCACTTGAACTGAAAACACCTCCTGCAGGGGAACCCCTCAACCTTGCTGAAACTCAAAGCTATTTGAAGACAAGTGATCTATCGGAAACGGCCTGGATCACCGGCGCGATACAAGCAGTACGTGAAAGTTGTGAAGCATTTACACGTCGCGCCCTGATGACGCAGACCTGGGTTCTGTGGCTGGACGCTTTTCAACCTTCAAGGTCGAATTTGCAGGAGATCGAAATTCCGCGTGCGCGGTTGCAATCAGTAACCCACGTCAAAACCTTTTCCACAAATGATATCGCCACCACCATGGACGCCACGCGCTATCTGGTGGACACCGCGTCGGAGCCGGGTCGTTTGATTTTAAGGGAAGGCCAATGCTGGCCCTCGGCACTTCGAATTGCGCGTTCGATAGAAGTCGAATTTGTTGCAGGTTACGGCGATGCGGCTGACGTTCCGGCCGCCCTCCGTCAAGGCATGCTGCTCTGGATTCGTTTGCTATACGCCGACAAAACCTGGCTGTTTGAATCCGGTGCCTCCGTGCCGGGATTGCCGGAGTTTAATCGCGATGAACTGCCTCTACCGGTTCGCGCACTTTGGGACCCGTATCGATTACCCCGCCTGGGTTAATCAGACCTTCCAACAGGAGTTTATCCATGGGAATTGTGTTCAGCTACCCGAACCAGACCAGTCCAACGGTCACCTGGGTTCCATCCAAACCACCGCGCTATCCCATCGGTCACCAGCGCGATTTTCACCGACAGGTGCAGGGCGAAACGGCAGGTGGAACCGTGCTGGTACAGGATACGGCAGGGGCTGCGCGTGAAGTATTTGAGCTGGTGTTCGATCACCTGCCGCAGGCCGATCGGGATCAGGCGGCAGGATTTTTCGACACGGTCCGGAAATCTGCCGAGGTGTTTGACTACACCGATCCAGCCGGAGACAACATTCGGGTGCGCTGGTCGAATGCATTTGATTTCAAGCAAGCTGCCTTCGGGCGGTACTCGGGAACCATCGAATTGTTAAAGGAGCCAGGAGCATGATCGATTGGAAAAACTTGAATGCAGATGAAGTTAATTTTGAAGTGGATGCCGAAGGCGTGCAGGAGGTGACGGGAGCAGTGCTGTTTCCCCTGAAAGTATTTGATGGGTCAGGACACTTTCTGTTTACCCATCCGGTTTCCATCCGGACGGAATTTTACCTGCAATTGAAAACAGTAAACGATTGGCGGGAGCAACTTAAAAACATACTTAAAACCCGGTTAAAGGAGGAGCTTGGACGGCGACGCCACCGCGCTGAAGTATCCATTCAAGACCGGCTGCAGTTAAATACCTTCCCAAAATCCCTTCAAGGGTGATTCATGCGTAACGATTTCACATCCGGATTTGCTTCCGAAAAGAATAAGTCTACTCACGCCCCGGTGCTGCTCTTGAAGCTGGAATGGTTGGCGCGGCCCTCTGTCCCGGCTCTGGTTTTACGAATGGCAGACCGAACGCTCATTACCGGGTCCGAAAGCTGGCAGCCTCTGGTATTGAACTGGCAGGGCAACGGTCCGGAAACTTTAAAGGGGGTCACGTTATGGAACGGTGTATCCAACCTGACACCGGGTGCTTCCCGCTTCACGGATCTTTTTTCCCAATACCCTCCGGAACGGGCCTCGGTGATTCTCTATCAGTGGTTTGAAAGGGAGGGGCTGGATGAGAATGATCTCGCGCCTTTGTTTGCCGGAGTTATTGACGATCTGGTGGAATACGATGGAGTCGAATGCCGGTTGCCATTGACAGCTTACTCCGAAACCCTGGGTCGGCATGTGGTGGGAGCTCCAATCACGTTAAATGATTACCCGAATGCCCCGGAGGAAAACCTGGGTCAAACACGGCCCATCGTCATGGGTTCCGCACAGCGTGTGCCGGGGGTCCGGGTAAGAAAGGTGAATCAAACTCAATTGACTTCGGTGGTGCTGCCGGGTACGAGCATTTTGAATGTGGCAACAACCGGCGATTTCCCGGATGCCGGTGTTCTTGAGATCAACGATGATGAAGTCATTTACACAGGCAAAACGTCGACTCAATTTACCGGATGCAGTGGTATCGCAGAATTCCATTATGCAGACGATCAAGTTCTGGAAAAAGTAAGCGATCACCGTTTTCTTTTAAGTGACCCGGCGTTTCCTATTCAAGCCATCACCAGGGTTTGTGTGGCGAATCAACCGGTAGACCCGTCCGACTACGTAATCGATATTGACAAAGGTGAAGTGGTTTTCTCACGGCAGCCGCGGGAAGTCCGTTCAATCGACACCAAGTTTTTGCAGTTGCAGTTTGATGCAGTGGCCGTGGGCAATACTTCCCTCGATGCCTCGTATGCTCTGCAACCAAACCCGAAAACCCGCTACGCCAAAATTAACCAGGCAAACCGGAAACTGAATCTGAGCCAGACTGATAACCTGACACCTGTAGGGCAGATTGGTCGCGTTCTCTTGCGGGTCGAACATTTTATGGAAGAACGGCTGACCTCGGATTCAATTGCAGTCCGTGTGTCAGGGATAGGGGAAGTGGGTTTGCTGTCGCCTCCAGCGGAGGATGACGTTGCAATTACTTCAGGGTCGACTGACATGACTCACAATCATCTAGACACATTTGGGTTTCCTATCGATATTCCCCAGCCGCCGATTAGTCCCACCTCTAACGCGGATCATGTTGTTGAACAGGGGGCGATTTCGGGAACGGGTAAATACCAGAACCTGGTTTCTGGCGGGAATTTAATATCCATCACGTTTCAAGAGGCACCTCCTGGTGCGACCCGGGGAGAGTACCAGCTCAACCTCAATGTAGAAGGAGGTTTGTTCGGTGGGGGAGAGGCGGTCCTGTTTTTCCACAGCAACAAAGTAGCGGAGTGGAATCCCTCGCGGTCAAATTTTGACTACACACCGTCCTTTACATTAAACGGGTCCAATCAGCCGGGGACGATGAACCTTACAGTCGGAGTCCTGGGTGGACAATGGACTGTGAGCTTCACCAGTGTGAAACGTCTTTTGTTTTATCCGCACAATACCCAGGCTACCCAGCTTGCCCAGCAGACTTTAAAAACGGGAGGAACCAGCGAGGCTTCTCTGGAACCTGCTCTTACAGCTGTGACGGAAAAGTCAACCCGGACGGTGGTCGATTTTTTTGATGTGACCCCTGAAGTGGAGGGCGACTGGTCGTGGTTCACCGGGCGTGAGGTCGAGATTGAATACACCGGGTCAAGCGATGGTCGCACCGTTTTTGTATTGCACACGGCCTTTGAAATTGAGTATGCCCGCCGTCGCCTTAAAGCGACTGATGCGGTCACCGCTGATGTGAATGGAGTGATAGACGATCCAGCGGGTTCGGTGAGCGGTGTGGCTAATGCTCTTATCGAGAGGCCTGAGCATTTATTTTTGTGGTCCCTGAAACATGTGTTGCAGCTTTCAGAATCTGCCATTGATACCGAATCGTTTACTCATGCAGGGAGTTTGTTGTTGGGAGCTGTTCCCGGGGGATACCGTCTTTCAGGTCTCATCAAGAACAGCCGCACCCTGGCGTCGCTATGGGAAGAGTGGATGGTGTCGAGTCGCTGTCGCTTACTTTGGAATTCTGCGGGTCGGGCGCGGTTGTTGTTTCGTCCGCTCAATTCTTCTTCTGGCCTGGAGGGCCAGGAAGTTAAGACACTGAACGATTCGTCGATTCTTTTAAACCCCGAAAGTGGAAAGCCGCGTGTGCGCCTTCTTCGTGGACCGGGGAAGGCGGTTAGCACAGTGCTCAATCTGCCTTATGAGCGGGATTGGAATATGGACAGCGGGGCCGGGCAATATCGAAGGTTCCTGCGGATCCAGGATACGGTCCAATCCGAGCTGTTTGGTGTTATTGAATTGCCGGGCGGCAAATCACTTGACTGGTGCGTAGAGGAAGGAATGGCCGAGGACCTCGCGGCTTTTTATCTGGCGGAGGTTTCCCGCCCCTCGATCCGGCTTGAGTGCGATGTGGCTCTGGAGCACCTGGATCTCGAATTGGGTGACATCTCAAAGCTGGATCAGCCGGACGCAGGATTAAACGGTGTTTTTGCCCAACTTACGGGTCGGACTGATCTTGCCAAAGAAGATACACCGGATGGCCTGCAGGCGGTGCGTCTGCAGTTTCACTTATTCCCCATCGAGCTTTTGCAGGAGTTTTCTCAGGCGGCGATTGCACCTGTTGAATACCTGGCTTTGTCGCTTGACTGGATGGCAGGTGAAAGTGAATCCGTTCCTGTTCAGGAACTAGTGGAATGCTGGGATCAGCCGGGGGCTTGGGTGGAAACGATGCAGAGTGTCGAGGCGGCACTGTTTCATCAGGCAATATTAGAAAGTGATTCGGTTCCAATTTTAGAAGAGTTTTCTAACGATTTGAATTTTATTAATTCAATAGATGCTGCAGGTGTTGGTGAGGCCGCATTTACTTCAGCAAGCGGAGGATGGGGCAATCAGGCCTGGGGAATTTCCGGCTGGGGTGGACGGGAGGTGTTGATGTGAACGAGATCATGATGACCCACGAAATAATCACGGTTGAAATATGTGGACCAGATGGAGAAACAAAAGAAAAAACCCAGCATGTGACAACACGC
>JAJDAX010000332.1 GCA_029261615.1 Nitrospinaceae bacterium | reverse complement strand
GAGGCCCAAAGGGCGCATCGTCGACTGCTCAAAAAATATCATCCGGATTTGCACGCCACTGACCCTGAAAAAAGAAAATACGCCGAACAAATTACCATCCGGCTGAATGAAGCGCTTTCATATTTCGAGACCAAAGAAGATAAAGGAGCAGGATAGTTATGAGTCATTTTGACAAAGTGAAGGGATACCTTCAGGAGTTGGGCTTTGATTTCAAAAGCGAAGACGCGACGGAAGAGATCGTTGTTATTGAAGACGAGTCTCAGGGAATCAAAAATCTGGTGATCGATTGCGAAGATCCTATCCTCATTCTTGAGCAGTTGGTCTTCGACCTTAAAGAAGGGACCTCAGCCGAGTCCTTGAAACAATTGTTGCAAATGAACCGGAACATGATTCACGGTGCGTTTGCCATTGACGATTCCGGAAAGAAGGTTTTGTTCCGCGATACGTTGCAGTTGGAAAATCTGGATTTGAACGAACTGGAAGGCTCTATCAACGCACTGAGTCTGGCGATGGCAGAAAACTCTGCGGATTTGATACAAATGGCACGCGGTTAACAAGGGGAGAGCGAATAATGTTGGGAATTTTTAAAAGATTTTTCAAAGTGGCACAGTCGGAGGCACACGCGGCCCTGGATAAAATTGAAGATCCGATCAAATTGACGGAGCAGGGGATTCGCGATATGAAAAAGGATTTGAGCAACAGCCTAAAGAACCTGGCTGAGGTCAAAGCCCTGACCATCCGTCTTAAGCGTGACCAGGAAGAAAAAAAACAGACGGCTGCGGATTACGAGCGCAAAGCCATGTTGCTTTTGGAGAAGGGTCAAAAAGGAGATTTGCCATCCGGGGATGCAGACCGTCTTGCGGGTGAAGCCTTAACCAAAAAAGAGGGGGCGGCCAAGCACGCGGTCAAAATCAGCCAGGACCTGATCAACCAGGAAAAAATGGTGGGTCAACTGGAAGTGAATATCAATCGCCTCAAGTCCCAGATCAATACCTGGGAAAATGAAATGACCACCCTCAAGGCGAGAGCCAAAGTGGCGCAATCTACCAAACGGCTCAACAAGGAACTGGCGCAGGTGGACTCAGACGGGACCATCGCCATGTTGGAAAAGATGAAAGATAAGGTCAACGAGGATGAAGCTTTGGCGGAATCCTATGGTGAGATCGCCATGGTGGAGACCAGCGTGGACAACGAAATTAATAATGCACTGGGTGGAGAGGCAATGGCCGGTTCATCAGATTCTTTGGCCGAGCTCAAAAAGAAAATGGGAATTTAATTCCGGCGATCTTTATTTTGTGAAGCGCCCCCTCCCCTTGAAAGGATGAACTAAAAGTATGACGGGTATGACTATTCTTTTTCTGATTCTGTGTGGGGTCGTTGGTTTTCTGTTCTGGAAGGTGATGTCGAAAGACAAGCAGGGAAGGCCTGACCGTATTCGGCCTTATTCCCCGGATGAGTTGCGCATAGAAAACGTCGAAGCCGGAGGCGTGATCCGCCTTACGGGTATCGGGCCCGACCTGGATGATTTCGATGTGAAAATCATCGCCAGGCACACCTACCGCCAGGGGGAATCGAGCTGGTACGAACTGGAAGGCGACCGCGGCGAAGATAAAGTTTGGATTGACCTGGATGAGGACGATGAACTGGAACTCGCCGTCACCCTGAAGAAACTCAAGCTTAAAGATATCGGGATCGAAAAGAAGGATCTCGACAAGATGGACGATGATGAAAAAGGTCAGTTCACTTACGATGGGGAAACCTTTTACTATGAGGACTCCGACCCCGCAGTGTTTTACAGATACAGTGACGATAAAATTACGGATCCTTTTTATTACTGGGATTTCGAAACAGAATCCGGAAACAAATTTATCGGTATTGAACGGTGGAGCGACGGTTCATACGATGTGGGTTACAGCGAAAAGTTAAAACCGTCCCAAATCATGGTTTACAGTCTGAATTCAGAGCAACACTAAATATATTTTCAAAATCGAGGAGCAGGATCTATGTCCAGTCTTGGGCAGGATATCATTCAGGGAATCTTGTTCCTCGCGTTGTCGATCGTTCTGTTCGGCATCTCAAAAGTAGCCAAAGACTTATTGACTCCTTACCGCATTAACTTCCAGTTACGAGAAGGCAACCTGGCGGCATCCATAAGCCTCAGCGGTTATCTTTTCGCTACCATCATTGTGATTCTGGGAGCACTCCTGGGGCCATCCCATGGACTCCTTCACGACATCTACGGGTTTGTAGGCTACGCGTTTCTGGGGATAGCACTCCTGAACCTGTCGCGAGTGGTGAACGACCGCCTGATCTTAAGAAAATTTTCAAACGTCAAGGAAATCATCGAAGACCGGAACGTGGGGACGGGAGCTGTTGAGTTCGGCTCTTACATCGCCTCGGGACTGGTCGTCGCCGGTTCCATCCACGGTGCGGGCGGAGGGGTGCATACGGCTTTGGCCTTTTTTGTGCTCAGCCAACTGGCTCTGATCCTGTTTGTGAGGATCTACGATCGGATCACGCCGTTCGATGTGCATGATGAAATCGAAAAGGACAATGCGGCGGCGGGCATCGCTTTTGGTGGAACCCTCATTGCGTTAGGGATCATCCTGTTTAAAGGATCTGTGGGTGATTTCATCAGTTGGCAATACAATCTCACTAATTTTTTCATCAGCGCGGGCACCGGTCTGATCCTTCTGCCGCTGTTGCGCAGTGTGGTCGATAAGCTGTTGCTTCCGAAAATTGACCTGAATCAGGCCATTGGCAAGGATCGAAATCTGGCGATCGCCTGGTTTGAAATGACGGTGGCGATTTCCTTTGCCACCATCCTGTTTTTTTCCATCGACTTTAACCTCACTTTTTAAGGATTCCTAATGGCAATTGCAGATCCAAAAAAACGAGAGGAATTCAATAAAATCGGTCTCCTTTTTTTGGGGTATGCAGTTCTTTGTTTCATCACCTCGTTCTGGTTCAACTCAAATATTGGGAAAGCCGCACTCAATGAGCAAGTTCCTCCGCAAGGGGGAATCGTCGGGCCTCTTGATGTAAAGGAACGCAACGCCGTTTACTTGATCACGGTTCAGCAAAATGTAGATGATGGAAAATGGAGTTTTGTCAGTGGGGATGTGTTGGATGTAAATAAGAATTACCTGTTTGGATTCGGAGGAGAATTCTGGGATGAAAGAGGGCGGGATTCCGATGGACCCTGGCATGAGAAAAAAGAAGATTTTGAGCTGAAGGTGACGTTTCCTGACCCGGGAAAATTTTTCCTGGAATTTAAAAGCGAAATGAAAACTTCGGATTCTGGCCGGGAGATCAACGTACAAGTAAAGAAAAAGCGGGGAAGCTCACTGGCCCATTTTATTTTGGGGCTGTTCTCCATCATCGCCGCAATGGGAATTTTGTTTTATACAAATGCACAAGAATCAAAACAACACTTTGAACGCTGATCCATTTATTGGAATGATAGGCATACTATGAAAAATCCAGAAAACTCGACTTTAGGAAATTCCCAGGGGAGTGCATCGGTCATTGTCATGGTCGTCATGGCCGTTCTTTATTTCGGCGCATTTTACGCAGGCTCCAGGGGATATGGCTACACAGGTTACGGAGGCTACCACCATGGTCCGTCATTTTTCTATTGGGGAGGCGCAAACACGTACTACGGCCCGAGCGCACGTGCCGGGAGTGTAGGGGGTCCGGGTCACCTCGGAGGTGGAACGGGTGGCGGAAAGTAGTACTCAAAAACGAATTACCCCGACCTTTGAATCTCTGGTACTGTTTTCCACTATTTTTGTTGTCGGCCTTTGCACGATTGTTTATGAGCTTCTGATCGGAAGCATCTCCTCCTACCTCCTCGGCGACAGCGTCAAACAGTTTTCCATTACCATCGGCTTGTCCATGACGGCCATGGGGATCGGCACCCTGCTGTCCCGCGCCTTTCGTGAAAATCTGATCCGCTGGTTTATTATTATCGAAATCGTACTGGGACTGCTGGGCGGATTGAGCGTCCCCTTGCTGTTTGCGGCGTTTTCCAGCCTGAACCAGTCCGCCTATTACGCGGTCATGCTGAGCCTCATCCTGGCCATCGGGACCCTGATCGGTCTCGAAATTCCGTTACTCACGCGGATCATGGAAAAGCATTACCCGTTGCGCACCAATATCTCCAACGTGTTGTCCCTGGATTATTTCGGCGCTCTTGCGGCTTCCCTGCTATTCCCCTTTTTCCTGCTCCCATTTTTTGGACTGTTCAAAAGCTCGTTGATTATCGGCATCATCAATCTGCTGGTGGGATTGTTCAACTTCTGGTGTTTCCGCGATTTGATGGACCTGCATCAGGCGCCAAAAATAAAACTGGGAGTCTATACGTCCATCGTGCTTTTGATTGGACTGCTGATCGGCTCGCAAAGCCTGATACATGCCTGGGAATCCGGGGTGTATGAAGACCGGATCATTCTTTCCAAGCAAAGCCAGTATCAGAAAATAGTGCTGACCAAAAATAAAAAAGATTTTCGCCTTTTTCTGGACGGCAACCTGCAGTTTTCCTCCATCGATGAATATCGTTATCATGAGGCTCTGGTGCATATCCCCCTGGCCGCCATGGCGAACCCGGAACACGTTCTGATTCTGGGAGGGGGAGACGGGTTGGTGGCGCGGGACCTGTTAAAGTATTCTTCGATTAAAAAAATTACGCTGGTGGATCTGGACCCTGAAGTCACACGCCTGGCAACGACCCATCGCATGATGCTGGAATTAAATGAGGAAAGCATGCTGGACCCGAGGGTGAACATCGTCAATGCAGATGCCTACCAGTTTCTTGAGCAAGCGAAAGAGTTTTTCGATGTGATCATCGCCGATTTGCCCGACCCAAAAAATACTTCGCTGGCGCGGCTTTACAGTCGTGAGTTTTACAGCCTGGTGAAGAGCCGGTTGTCCCGCCAGGGCGTGTTCGTCACGCAGGCTACCAGTCCGTTTTTTTCGAAACAGGCGTTCTGGTGTATCAAAACTACTGTTGAATCTTCCGGGTTCAAACACGTAACCCCGTACCACGTGTATGTCCCTTCGTTTGGCGACTGGGGATTTGTCATTGCATCGAACGTGCAGCAACACGCCGACACCTGGGCTTTCAATGTACCGACCCGGTTCCTGGAGAAGAAAATGCTTCCCTCTCTGTTTTCATTTTCAAGAGATCTTGAAACGGAGCCTGTCCGCGTTAGCTCGCTCAACCGTCCAGCGGTATTGGACTACTACCTGAAAGGGTGGAAATATTGGAATTGAAAAGTAACAGACGCAGGATATTTGAAATCGTGGAAGTTGCCGCTCCCGGTGACCGTCAAAGCCGGGCGTTCGATCTGTTCATTCTTTCCTTGATCGGCCTCAATGTGCTGGCCCTGGTTCTGGAAACCGTGGGGCCGATTTACCAGGCGTGGTCCGGTTGGCTTAATGGATTTGAGGTCGTGTCGGTCCTGATCTTTACTGCGGAGTATTTCGTTAGACTCTGGTGTTGTGTTGAAGATCCACAATATGACCATCCGGTTAAGGGCAGGCTCCGGTATGCCGTCTCTTTTTTTGGAATTATCGATCTCATGGCGATTCTTCCATTTTACCTTCCCTTTATCGGCCTGGATTTCAGGTTTATCCGAGCGGTCCGTCTGTTCCGACTATTCCTTGTGCTCAAACTGGCCCGGTATTCTCTCGCCCTTTCCAGCGTCCGGGGCGTGTTGATGAAAAAACGGGAGGAATTGCTTTGCACCCTGTTCCTGCTCGTCCTGCTTCTTTTGATGTCTTCAACCCTGATGTATTACGTCGAAAGGGAAATGCAGCCTGAAGCCTTTTCCAGTATTCCCATGGCCATGTGGTGGGGCGTGGCGACTTTGACTACCGTCGGTTATGGTGACGTGTACCCGATCACCGCCATTGGCAAAGTGTTGGGCGCGATCATCGCCGTCCTGGGTATTGGGTTGTTCGCGTTACCCGCAGGTTTGATCGGTGGAGCTTACCTGGAAGAAGTTGAGGAGAGAAAAAACCGCAAGCGACTTAAGGGGGTGGGCAAAAACCTGGAGACCCCCATTGAGATGGG
>JAJDAX010000331.1 GCA_029261615.1 Nitrospinaceae bacterium | reverse complement strand
AAAATATAACCGCCCTGGATTCCCCCAGATATTGCAGCAGGCTCGTGACCTCTTTCACAATCAGAATCAGCAGATTGAATCGCAGGCTGACAAGGTGATTCAGAAAATTGAGGAGCCTATGCCTTTGCCCAATGCCAAGGGTCATTCCGCTGATACGGTCATTCAGGCGGCGGTCGATCTTCTGTTGGAGCGATTCGATGAAAAATTTGGCGGGTTCGGAAATGGAATGAAGTTTCCGGAACCGATGGTGTACAGCATGCTTCTCAGGCATTGGGTGAAGTCGGGACAGAACAGTTCTATTGAAATGGTAGATCGCAGCCTCACCCAAATGGCGGGCGGAGGAATGTACGACCAAATCGGCGGAGGTTTTCATCGCTATTCCACGGATAGAGAATGGCGAATCCCGCATTTTGAAAAAATGCTTTATGACAATGCTCTCATGGCACGTCTCTACCTTGAAACCTATCAGGCCACCCGCCAGGAATTATATCGGGAAATCCCGTTGGAAATATTCGATTTCATTGATCGAGAAATGACATCTCCTGAAGGGGGATTTTTTGCAAGCCAGGATGCAGACACCGATGAAGGGGAGGGCCATTATTTTTCATGGGAACTCAAAGAGGTGCTGGATCTATTGGGACCACGTCACGCTAAAGTTTTCGCCCGTGCCTTTGGAATGACCCCCGGCGGAAATTTTGAAAAACGAAATATATTATTCCGTGCAGCAGACCCTGAGACAATTTCGAAAGAAGAGGGCATGCCCATTTTTGAAGTTGATCATGCCTTGAAAAAGGGTAAAGAAACTTTGTTTGAGGTAAGGGAGAAAAGGCAACAACCTACCCGCGATGACAAAATTATTGCGGCCTGGAATGGGATGATGATTTCGGCGCTTGCGTTTGGTTCACGGGTTTTGAACAGGCCCGAATTGAAAAACAAAGCTGAAAAATGTGCCGGGTATTTGTGGGACACTCTGTGGGATGGCAAAAGCATGAAGAGGGTCATTATGCAGGGGGAAGCACGTTTCGATGCCTGCCTTGAAGATTATGCATATTTAATGGAAGGCTTTTTAAACCTATACGAAGCGACGTTTGACCTGTTGTGGATTGAGCGTTGTGAAACGTTGGCTGGTGTTGTTGTCGAACAATTTTCTGATGCGGATAAGGGTGGGTTTTTCATGACAGGCTTGTATCATGAAGCTCTCATCACAAGACTGAGACCTGCCGCAGACGAGGCCATCCCTTCAGCTAATGCGGTTGCGGCCTCTGTATTTTTAAAACTGGGGGCATTGACAGGAAATACAGATTACACCAGGCAGGCACGAGGAATATTGGATGCCTTTCGCGCTGAAATGGAAAATCGTCCTGCAGCCTATTTTGGATTACTTGCGGCACTGGACTACGATGCCGGTGCCCTCACGGAAATTGTTGTCAGCGGACCTTCCTCCGGATCAGAATATGAAGAGTTTATGAACCGAATTTATCAAGATTTCAGGCCATCCAAAGTTGTGGTGGGGTATCCCGGTGCAGAGAATGAAAAGAAGGTGCCATTGTCTCAGGATCGCGGGGCAATCATGGGGAAACCCACCGTTTACCTGTGCCAGAACCAGACCTGTCACCCTCCTGTTACATCAGCCGAGGATCTGGACGGGCAACTGAAAAGGCCACCTATCATTCAATTGAATATTTATGACCAGGAAGGGGCGGAGAAGGATATGGAAAAGAATGAACAGGAGAATTTTCTGAATGCCATGTCGCAAATTTTTAAATATTCAGGACTGGATAAGAAATAGAAAGCTAACGGTAATTAAAATTCGACCTCATAAACATGATAACCCGCGTGCGACATTCCAAGATGTGAATAAACATCCTGCCCCGTCCCGTTATCTTCCTCAACATATAGACGCAGGCCACGTACCAGATTATTTTCCCTCGCCAACTGTTCAATGTGCCGGTATAAACTGGTAAATACTCCACGCCGACGAAAATCCGGGTGAACGTAAACACTCTGTAACCACCAGAGTTCACCGTTTCTCCAGTCACTCCATTCATAGGTGACCATAGCCTGCCCGATGATTCTTCCATCCAGGTGTGCAACAAAATAGCGGCAGCGGTCCGGGCGGTCGATACCGACTGAAACCCCTGCGAGAATGGTCGCATCATCCAACAGCCTGCCTTCGGTTTCCTCTGCTAACTTCTGGTTAAAATGTGCCAGGGCAGGAGCATCCAACTTGCTGGCATCACGAATAGTGAACTCTTTGGATTTTGGATTCATGCTGAATTAATCTGGCGGAGCAGGGCGTCCAGCATTTCCTTGATGCGCTTTGGGATTTCAGGATTTATCAGCTGTCCATCCTTGAAATCCTCATAGGATGTATAAACTGTTGGGTGAACAGTGACCACTCGTGCTTCGAAAGACAGGATCTTGCTCAAGTCGCCCAGTGCCATAAAAGAACGGTTACCACCCGCATTGCAGATAATGGCAGAAGATTTGTTCTCCATAGCTCCCGCAGTTATGTCGATGAAGTTTTTAAGCGGCCCTGAAACTGAGAAGCAATAGACTGGCATTCCCCACAGGTAGGCCCGCGCTTTTTCCATTTTTTTATAGGCTTGTTGCATACTTTCGTTATATTCCGAAAGGTTACGGCCATCACAAAACTGGAGATCGAGATCACGCAGGTCGATAATCTCGTGATCCACCTCGCGGCGGTCCAGCTCGTTGGCGGCTTCCTTAATCACAACTGCCGTTTTGGATTCCGGGTTCAGGCTACCCTGAATTAATAAAACATCGCTCATAAAACCCCACGGTTAAAGAAATTTAAACGCCAATATTTTATCATGGACTGGATAATACTTTATCCAATCGTTCCAGTGCCCAATCGATTTCTTCCTGCCTGATAATCAGAGGAGGGGCAATTCGAAGTACATGCGAGTGAGTTTCTTTGGACAATAAGCCTTCATTTAGCAAGGCTTCGCAGAATCGACGTGCGCCTCCGGCTTCCGGATGCAATTCGATTCCGATTAGCAATCCCCGGCCTCTGACTTCTTTAATATGGGAGGAGGTTATTTTTTTTAAATTTTCAATAAAGTAGTTCCCCATTCGGTCGGAATTTTCGATCATGCCTTCTTCATGCAAAACTTTGAGTGCTTCACGGGCGACGGCGCATGCCAGTGGATTGCCACCGAATGTACTACCATGATCGCCGGGTTTGAATACCCCGAGCGCATCCTGATTAGACAAAACAGCAGATACGGGATAAAAGCCTCCAGATAGAGCTTTGCCAACTATAGTGAGATCCGCTTCTACATTTTCATGCTCCTCTGCAAAAAGTTTTCCGGTTCGTCCGAGACCGGTCTGAATTTCATCC
>JAJDAX010000330.1 GCA_029261615.1 Nitrospinaceae bacterium | reverse complement strand
GCCAGCGTCCCTTTCGCATCCAGTATCACTCTCGGACGCTTTAATGGCCCGACCAATTTAAATCGCGTTTCGAGGACACCTCCCTTTTTTCCACCGGTAAGGATATCACCCAGGATTGGCAATGCTTTAACAGCTTTGTCGAGTGTCTGGGAAGGTTGGAACCTGCCCTGCATTTCAACCCGGTTAATGATCCGGTCTACCCAGCCCGCCATGTAAATTTTCATCTCCGGAGAAAGCAACACCAGGTTTTTTGTGGTCGCTTTTCCTTTGGCGATTTTAAAATCACCACTCAACGAATCATAGCGCAATCCTTTTTCATTAAGCTGTGTCACCGATAAAGGATTGAGCACCGTGAGCAAAGCACGGATCGGTTCCAGTTGATAAAACTTTCCGGAGTTTGCCTTAAAATCAATGTCACCGGAAACAGCGTTCAGCGGTGATCCTCTTTTAGGGATGCTACCAGCCAAAACCCCCTTGGTTGAAAAATCTCCATCGACATTCTGCTGGTAAAAATCTTCAACGCGCATCCCTTCGCCCTGATAACTCAGATGATAGGACCGGTTGGGAATTTGATAGTTTCCCTTTGCCTGAATGGTGCCATGCGGAAAGCCGAGTTCCAGGGAAGGGATCGTCAGTTTCCCGTCCTTCAAATGCCACCCGCCTTTAATACGTTTCAAAGGAATTTTTAAATGCTGATCGCGCTGGAAACCAATCACCCATCTTTCTCCCTCAACAACGCCATCAACCTGGAGCAAGTCCGGCTGACCAAGAGGTCCTCTGACCTGGGCACGATGAGACATCGCCCCATCTTCTATAGACCAGTCACGGGGCAGCCATTCATTCAAAAGGTCGGCGCGTACTCTTGGAATACGGACCACCGTTTGCAAGTGGGGCTCGGCGGAGAAATCCAGATTTCCTTTAACGGTGAAAAGAACGTCTCGCGTCTCCCCTTCCAGATCATGGGCCAATTTTTGATTGTTCCAGTTCACGTTTCCTTTTAGAAATGTAAACCCCTGGCGTAACTCCGGATGATCTGCCGGAGGCTGTAAAACCAGATTGTTCACGGCAAACGTCAGGCTGGTGCTGAGTTTCTCTCCTTTCAGGGAGGACTCGTTAAAAAGGTTGATCTCCTCGGCCTCGGCGCTCAGGTTCCAGGCGGTCACTTCTCCTGTTGGGTCGTATTGCTGCCAGATATTTTTTATATGGGGAGGCAGGTAAGTGGAAAACTCTGCAAGTGTTTCCAGGTCGAGGGGTTGTCCGGTCAATTGAACTTTTAATTGTCCCTTGGAACTCAACACATCGCGGGCTTTAACCTCACCGCTGATTTTCAAACCGCCAGAATACAAATCCAATTCGCGGATTTCCAGATCCAACCGCTTCTCATCAGGTCGGTTGACCTTCAGAATCAGCGACGCCCGCAGTTGCATGGGCTCTACAGATGAATCACTGGTGGGGAACCACAGAACTTTCGCATTCTCGACCCTGACCGTCTCGGCATTCAAATGCAGCCCCATCAACAGACGCTTCATTGGGCCAAGCCCCACCTGCCGGGGAGTGAGGGCACTGACTTCGTTAATCGTCGATGACGTTCCTCCCTCTTCCCCTGAAACCGCTTGAGGCTGAATGAGAAATACCGGCTTCTGGATTATCGCCTCTTCCACCTCCACCTTTTTATCCAGCAATGGCGCCCATTTTACTTTCAGGAAAAGGGCTTCGGAAGAAAACAAGGTGCGCTTCCCTTTATGGGAAAAGACCGATACCTCTCCTGCACGCAAACCCATACCACTGGACCAGTCGAGGTTGAGGGAACCAATATTCACTTCGAGACCCGAAGCATCAGAAAGCGCTTTGGTGATGGGCTCACGGAATGTGTTCATGTCGACGATTTGAAGGATGACGACAACCGCCACAATAAGAATCGCTAGAAATATTAGAAGAGCCTTAAAAAGACGCTTTAAAATGCCAGGAGAGTTTTCCAGATCGGCGAGGTCATTTGGAACAGGCGGGGTAAGTTTCATACTCTTTAATTATACAATTAAAACAATAGGTTATGGAAACTCCTTTTTTGAGTGAGTTTTCAGGGGGAAATCATAAAAAAAAACGGCCGCGGAAAATCTCCGCGACCGTTAAAACAGGACATAAATCCTGGAAAGTGCCTTTTAACAAAACCTTATCTTAGGCTGCCTTGAAAAAAGCTTTTTAGAAATTAAAACCACCGTGACTTGAAGCCACCATGCAGGCAAGCATGGGAATAGAAAGCCAGGCATTGGTCCGGCTAGCCAGAAACGCAGTCCGTTTGCCTTTAGCCAAAGCGTCGCCTTCCAGTTCACCTGCAATAACCTTTTTCAGATTGGGCCAGATAATAAACCAGACGTTGAACCACATAATGAAACCAAGAAACATACCAATGTGGATGATGCCTTTTACACCACCATTGGTCATGTAATACACAATTCCAAATACCAAGGTTCCCATCGCTGCCCAACGAAACAAAAAGAGGGCCTTGGGTAAAATGATCTGCGTATAAGGCTTCGCGGCTCCTGCTTCGGTCATCTGAGGCATAGATTGTACCTGCACCAGATTAAAGAAATACAGTAGGCCGATCCACAGGATGCCAAAAAGTACATGGAAAAATTCAATGAGCCACATGAGGACCCTCCCCTTTCGTTCAAAAAAATCAGAAAATGTTTTGGATTATCCGGCCGGGACCGGTTGCTGAACCTTGCGATTTAGATGGGTATTTTAGGCCCAAGGATTCAATATTTCGAAGATTATATTACGGGAAAGCTGTTTCAGACAGAAGAATCGTCAGCCAAAGTACCAACGGACCCCCAAAATAACCGTTGTGATCAGTGCAATGACTATTGCTCCCTGCGTCCAGCAGTTGCCCTGTCCGGGGTTGGAGTTACAGTCCCCTGTTGGCTGTGCTGTTGAAAATTGGTGATTGGAGGGATTGGTTGGTTGTTCGGCAAGTTTCCGGGCAAGCTCTGTGTTTTCCCGACCCAGCGTCTCGACTTCCTCTTCCAGCCTGGAAATACGATCACGCAGTTGAAGCCGCTCAACCTTCAAGGCCTTGGATTTTGCAATCTCGCGTTCCAGCCGGTCCTCGGGACCCATGGTGATCCCCCCGGGCTCAAAGTCTTCGTTCCATTCATCTGACATCGACCTTGCTCCCACGGCACAATGATTTCATTGAGTATCGGCTTGAAATTGATCACTCACCTCTCCAAGGCGCTGGAGTTGCTCTGGACTAAGTATAAGGTCCCCTGCCGGACAAACTTCTTGAATCTGCTGCCATTTGCGGGATCCGACAACGGCGGTGGTCAGGTTGTCCTGGGCGATGACCCACGCTACCGCCACATTAATGGGTGTCGTGCCCAATTCCTGAGCTATCTCAGCCAACAGGTCGAGCGCAGGTTTGGTTTCCGAGAAATAAGGTTCCTGATATAAATAATATTGCTGACGCGTCGGGGGCCGCCGGGCCTCGTCATCGACACGTCCACCAAACAGGCCACGGGCCGTCGGCGAATAAGCCATGTAACCCACACCTGCCTTCTGGCACATGTTTCGCGTTTCCCCTTCGTACTCCCGCTGCAACAGGTTGTAAGGCACCTGATTGACTGTGAACTCTGAAAGACCATCACCAAGACGTTTCAAATCTTCCGCTCGAAAATTTGACAATCCAATGGTGCGGGTTTTCCCGGATTCACGCAACCCTACCATCAGTTCCACCATCTTTTGTGCATTGGCGGAATTACTAAAGTCGTCACTCGGCCAGTGCATCAGGTATACGTCAACGTAGTCGCGGTCGAGAGCTTTCAGGGTATTGTCCAGGCGCTCTTTGTAAGCCGGGAGGGTCAGCGCCGCATCCGGCCACATTTTGGAAATTATGAGGGCTTCGTCCTTTTTAGATCCAAGCGCCTTCGCAAGGCGGCGCTCGGATTCTCCATCGCCATAGCCTTCGGCTGTGTCAAAAGCACGAATTCCTCCCTCGAATGCAGTTTTGACAACGCGGTCGGCTTCCTCGGCGGTACACAAATCTCCCCAGCCACCGCTTGGGGCAATCTGCCAGCATCCAAAGGTGATCCGGGTCCAGGGTTTGTCGAGCCCCTCAACTTTCAACGATTGCATATCACTTCACAATCCAAGTCACCCGGCGGAATGTATACGGATGACGCTTAACTTCGTTAAATTCCGGGTCGGCCATCCATTCCTGTTGCACGGCCTTTATGTCCCTTTTGAATTTCCAGACCTGCCAGGCACCGAAAAGTACCGCTCCACCTGCCATCAGAATAAAGGCTGCGAACAGAAAACCAATCAGTTGAGGATAGGTGAAAATCAGAATACCCAGCATGAGCAGGGAAATCCCAATCAACAGAGTTGCGCTGAAAAGAGTACCAAAAGCATCGGAAATAAAATTTTTCTGGCTGTGATGGGTGTGTGTCATAACTCAGCCTCCTTGTTCAATGTCACAATTACTCTTACACATAAATAAGATGCGCGGAACAACAGGTCAAGCTGACAGCCTTAATGCCTTTAATATCAATTGAAAATCCTGTTTTTGCTGGACCAGTGGACGGCGCCAGTTCGCTACCCTGGGACTCGGATGATACAACGGCAATAGTTGAAAACTTCCTATTGGAATCAATTCCGCTGCATCAGAATTCAACTTGTAACGCGTACCCAACAATCGATTCATCGCCTCCAGTCCCACCCCGCCCAGAGTCACAACCAGTTCCGGCTCAATTAGATCAAGGACTGTCTTTAGAAAAGGCGAACAATTAGCAATTTCTCTTGCCGTCGGTCGACTGTTAACACCCTCCGAAATTGGATTACACAACACCGCATTGGTGATGAAAATTTCCTCTCTCGATAATTTTATATGGTCGATTAATTCTTGGAAATTGTCACCCGACTTGTCGCCATAAAAGGGGATGCCGGTACGACCGCTGCCGAACCTTCCTGGAGCTTCTGCCACAAATACCACACGGGATTGCAGGGATCCATTTTTGTCGCCGAGGACCGCGCATTCTTCAGCCATCCGGGGGCAAAGGGTGCACTCTGCGGCTTCGGCGGAAATTTTTTTGAACTCTTTTTTACGGTTTGGTGATGGGGGCTTGTTCTTGGTTTTAGAGGTGAGGGGTCGTGTCTGTTTCTTTTTGTGGTTCAGTTTCGGAGGTTGATTCTTCGTCTTCTTCGACGTCATAGTATTCATCCTCTTCTTCGGCGGTTGTCCGGCAGATGACCAGAAACCCGACCAGCATCAGGGCACTGGCTATGATGGTGAAGAGAATATCCATAAGACATTAACAACGAATCAGATGGGTTTAACCGTAGCGTAGTAAATCATCCACGCTCCAATGATGAATATGGCGATATGGACCATCATCGCATATTTTTTTGGCATGAGGTCTTTTTTAATCTGTACCCCATTTAAAATACCAAGACCTATCAAGATGACCAGCAGGCCCAGCTTCGGGTAAATCCAGTGCCCGTTTTTGAACACTTCGGTTTTGACCGCAAGAAATGACCCGGAGAATATGGTTACGAAAAGAATAGGGTAGTAAATGAATTTGTGAATGCGAGCCTGAGTCGCTCTAAGCCCGGCCCGCTCTTCCGCCGTTTTAAGGCGCAGCCGGAACACCACCGTTAGAGACTGCAAAAACAGGGTGCCAATGACAAGGCTCATAGAAACCATGTGAAGCGAAAGAAAAAAGTTTTTCACAAATTCTCCTGTCGAGATAAATCAGGATTCTGGATGAACGACTGAACCTGGCTCCGGTTTCCAATAGTAAAAACTGGAAACGGCCAGTGCCAGTCCAACACCCACATAAATAGCCGCAACGACAACGTACCCGCCGATCAACTCGTTGTAGGAACGCAGCGAAAATCCAAACGCCATCATTCCGAGAATAAAAAGGTAAAATTTTGGTGAATACACCTGATGCACTTTTAACGGAGCCGACAGGGCAGAGATACGCGCCTTGTTGTTGCGTGCCGTTTTAGAGAAAACAAACTTCCCTTTTGCTCCGCCAATGACGAGGCTAATCGCAATGGCAATCATCAATGCGTTATCAGAAGCATGCTGTTGCTCAACCGCCAGTTTGAACATATCCGCGCCTCGCAGAATCATCATCACACCCACCAACCCCCAGACACCACCTGCGACATTAAACAATTGATTGTGATTCATGAGATGCCCTCAATCCCCCAGGCCAACCGCAGTGCCACGAACCAGCCGTGCGGCCATTCGTCCACTTTTGCTTTTATAAAGCTGACCTCCCTCGCCCGTATTCAAATTGACAATGTGGCCATCCTGCCCCACCCCGTCGGAACACCAAAAGGTCGCCAGACATCCTTCAGGAAAAACCGGGTCCAGAAAAATTGGTTTTCCGTATTTATCCTTGTTCTCACTTTCCGTTGTCACGAGGCTGAGCGCTTCTTCCTGAGTCGGCAATCGCCAGTCGTTGTACCCGGCATGTTTAGTCTGCCCCATCAGGAGCTGAAAATCGCGAGCCTCATCCCAAGTGACCCACCGCGTTTCCATCTGCCAGGTATCCTGTTGCATCCACATCAGCGTGGTTTCGTTATCCGTCACGATACCTTTGCCGTTGTCTACATATTTTGGCTCTTCAATTGTTTCGTCAACCATATTGAGCTTCCTTGTCTGTGGAATCAGGCGAACCCAGTTCCAGAGTTTTAAGACGGGTCTTTAACGCATTGAGATCAAATTGCGGCGGATTCTCCAATTGAGCCCTTTTCTGAATGCAGCCGAAAGACCACTTCAGGAGAAGGTCTGAAAAACAAATCAGCCGGGTTCGCCTGAGGATGCGTCTTACAGTTTTACGTGTGATTTTAACCGGGTCATCCGATTTCAACAGAGCCTTGTTTTTATGCAGGACAGCCACCGTTTCCATTGCCATCCATAATGGCCAGATACAAAAAAGACGCATACGGGTCGCGTTTGATGGGATCGCCAGAGTGAATCGCAACGCGTCTTTAAGGTGCCCCATCGTCTTGTTCAAAATCCGGCCGAGCACAAGAAGACTCTTGTCCTCTTCACCGCCTTCACTGAATGTCTCAACCGTGAGTCCGGCATCCGTTATATATGCCCGGGGAATATAAGACCAGCCCCGCGAACGGTCTACAATCATGTCTTTGCTGATATTGGTCATCTGCAAACCCAGACCGAAGGAAACGGCCGTCTCCCTCATAGTATTTTTGGAAGCTGGAGACAGGTTTGGCAATTCCTGGAAAAACAGGTTACACAACATTTCGCCTACCAGACCGGCGACAAAAAAACAATACTCCTCCAACTCCTCCTGGGACTCGAGCAACGTCAGCCCGGATGCATCGAACTTTTGTTGAAAATAGGCCATCCCCCGTGCCATCTCTGCGACAGAAGGGATGATCTGCTCCCGATGATTTTTTGGCAAGGTGTCAAAGGCTCGAAACACAACCTCCGTATTTAAAAGAAGATCAAGGTCATTGACCGAACCGTCCACCGCGCGGCAATCTTCTACCCATTTTGAGAGCCCGGACGCTCGAACATCAGGGTCCTGTATGATCCCGGAGAATTCTTCAAGCAGTCGGACCTTGACCTCAGCGTTGAGAACCGCCGCGTCTTCCACCGTATCCACAATCCGACAAAACAAATAGGCGACCAGAATGCTGTTTTTCAGGTCGCCTTCCAGCACACAAATGTTGAGCGCGAAGGTTCGGCTGACTTTCGGCAGCGCCTGCTCACAATATTCCCAATCGTTCATGGACAAAACAATTCCGGAACCCCGCCTTTCCTGAAGGGTTGGGGCTCACACTGACACAGTTACGGTTCGATTTAGGGGTTTCGGTTTTTGTGTATGATCAGGAGGCAGCGACAGGTTGTTCCATCTGATCCATTTCCTGGGCGATTTTCAGAATGGCTGTGTGCACTTCATTGATGACCCATTCCGGAGTACTGGTCCCTGCCGTGATTCCCACGTGTTGCTTACCCAAAAACCATTTTCGGTCGAGTTGCGAGGAATCCTCAATGTGATGGGCCTCCACGGGTTTTTCTTCGCACACCGCGACCAGCTTTTTCGTGTTGGATGAATTGTAACCACCGATCACGATCATCAGGTCCACCTGATCTGCAAGTTCCCGGACGGCTACCTGCCGGTCCCGCGTGGGTTGGCAGACGGTGTTCACAAACGCCACTTCATCGACACAATCCATTTCCCGGATTTTCTTAACCAGAGTTTCTACTTTTTCCACCTGCTGTGTGGTCTGGCTGACAATACCGAGTTTGCGTTTGCCCGTGGCCCGCAGTTTCTCGAAGTCGCCTTCATCACCAATGACAATGTACTCTGTCAAATCTCCAACGATGCCTTTCACTTCCACATGGGCTTCCTGACCGATGACTACAGGAAAGTAATCTTTATCCACCATGGATTTGATCTGACTGTGCACTCTCATCACCAGGGGACAACTGGCATCAAACACAACAAACCCGGCATCGGTGAG
>JAJDAX010000329.1 GCA_029261615.1 Nitrospinaceae bacterium | reverse complement strand
CGTTGATCCTTTTGACGAGGTTTGATCGTCCGGCGGGGTGTCCCTGTCGGGATCGGTCCGGGCATTTTGAAATTCGGCCTCTGGTTGATCTGCAGCATAGCGTCCGCTGTCATGGTTTTTGAAATGGTCTTCCAGCTTTTTAAAAGCGTCCGTTATTTTCTGAAACTGTTCGTGGGCTTTATTCTGAAGGTGGCGGGCATCCTCTGGAAAGCGGTCCGGATGCCACTTCTTAGCTTGAAATTTATACGCCCGTTTAATTTCTTCAAATGAACTTCCAGGCGATAAACCTAATATTTCAAATGAACGACGCAAGGGAATCTCCAGATTGTTTTGGAAGAATATGCTATCAAATTAATCGCGTCTTAAAAAGAGAAAGGTGGGGAATTATGTGCGCAGTGCTTCGATTGGAGTATTTTTCAAAAGAGAAAGAAGACGGTTTAAGGTAGAGCGAAGTTCATGACGATGTACGACCTGGTCAATTAAACCGTGGTCTAAAAGGAATTCTGCTGTTTGAAACCCTTCCGGAAGTTTTTGCTTGATAGTTTGTTCGATCACACGTTTACCCGCAAAACCTACCGTCGCACCTGGCTCTGCAAGGATGATATCCCCGAGGAAAGCGAAACTTGCTGAAACCCCTCCAGTGGTAGGGTCGGTGAGAACAGAAATATAAGGGAGCCCATTTTCGGAAAGCCGTTGCAACGCTGTAGATGTTTTGGCCATTTGCATCAGGGAAAATATACCCTCCTGCATGCGAGCCCCACCTGAACAGTTCACAATAATAACCGCATGCTTTTCCTGAATGGCCCTTTCTATGGAACGGGTGATTTTTTCTCCTACAACCGAGCCCATGCTTCCACCCATAAATTTAAATTGAAACACACATATCTCAACGTGATGGTCACCGATCATTCCTGTACCAGACAAAACCGAATCTTTCCCGGGGTTGTCCCTGAGAGCAATTTTTAATCGTTCTTTGTATTTTTTTATGTCTTTAAACTTTAACGGGTCTCCAGATATCAGATGGCCGTCGTGTTCGATAAAAGAGCCTGGGTTTAATAATTGTTCCACCCGCTCCCCTGCACTGATTCTGAAGTGATGATCACATTTCGGGCACACACTGGCGTTTTCTTCCAAGTCGATCTGATACAACTGTTCCTTGCAGCGTTTACACTCGACCCAGCTTTCTGTGGGTTTAGGGATTTTTTTCCCGATACCCGCTTTAGATTTAAATTTATCAATCCAGGACATAATAAGTTTCCAAGTTTAAAAGCATTCCCCAAAAAATGGGAAATGAAGCGAATATTTTTATTTGGTGTCGATACCCTGTTGCTGAGGGGTGGTGGTGCCTTGAACCATGGATTTTATATAAAGGAAAGGTCCGCTAAAAAGATACAACCCGGTAATAATAAACAGGGCGATCTTTGGAACTGTGGCAAAGGCGTATAGGACAAGTACGACAAAAAGAAAACGGGTGAATGGGACTCTCTTTTTAAATTCAAGTTGCTTAAAGGCCGGGTATTTGAGGTTGCTCACCATCAGGAAAGCAAGGCAGTAAACAACGCCCACCATGATGATAGGGTCGAGTCGGGTAAATAAAAGGTCTTCAAAGGCAATAATAATAGAGGCCACTACAGCTGCTGCAGCCGGAATCGGCAGGCCTAGAAAGTTATTGCCCAGCAGATCTGGCTTGGTCACATTAAATCGAGCCAGTCTTAAGGCGCCACATAAAAGATAGAGAAAAGCGGCCATCCAGCCGAGGTGTCCGAATGGTTTCAAGACCCAGGAGTACGCGAGAAATGCCGGAGCCATGCCAAATGAAATCACGTCTGCCAGTGAGTCATATTGCACACCGAAAGCACTTGAGGTTCCGGTCAATCGAGCAACTCGACCATCCAACCCATCAAACACCATTGCGATTAGTATCGCGATGGCGGCCACATCGAACCTGTCTTCCATGGTAGCGATGAAAGCATAAAATCCACAAAACACACCACAGGTGGTCAAAAGACTGGGCAGAATGTAAATGCCCCTTTTCAACTGGATGGGGTTGACCTTCATTTTCAGGAATCTCCAGGAAGTTTTCCCAGAACGCTACAGCCGCCTTTTACATGATCACCAATCTTGACATCAATTTTGGAATCTGCCGGCAAGAAAATATCCGTTCTGGATCCAAATCTAATTAGACCGAACCGCTCTCCTGTTTCCATCGATTGACCTTCCCGGACCCAGCAGACGATGCGTCTTGCAATCAACCCTGCAATTTGTTTGACCAGAACAGAATGTGGACCGGTCTCAATCAGCAGGGCATTTTGTTCGTTGTCCAAAGATGCCTTATGACTGGCGGCATTCAGAAACTTGCCTTTATTATAACGTATTGCCAGAATTCTGCCTGGAACCGGGACCCGATTGACATGAACGTTGAAAACATTCAGAAAAACGCTGATACGGATCGAAGGACTGGTAAGCAAAGGATCGGTATCCTCCTGGATTTCGACCACTTTGCCATCGGCAGGTGAAACTACAAGGCCTGGCTCAGAAGGGATTTTTCGCTCTGGATCGCGAAAAAAATTCACTACGAACAGTAAGGCGAGGCCACTCAGTCCTGCTGCGATAATCCAATTTAACCAGAAAAATAAGACCGTAGTTCCAATTAAAGGCAGAATAAACCGGTAGCCGTCGCTTGCAATAGGGATGCGCATTCGTCGGGGCTACTGAAGTTTTTTGCCAACGAACGGCATCATCTTGCGCAATTTATCACCGACCACTTCAATGGTGTGCTCAGAATCACGCTTCATTTTGGCATTCATCACCGGTTGGTTTGCCTGGTTTTCCAGAATAAATTCACGGGCAAATTCTCCGTTCTGAATCTCTCCAAGAATCTTTTTCATTTCCTTGCGAGTCTCGTCAGTGATGATGCGCGGTCCGCGGGTCACATCGCCGTAAGCAGCGGTGGTGCTGATGGAATATCGCATGTTGCCGATTCCTCCTTCATAGATCAGGTCGACAATCAGTTTGAGCTCGTGAAGACATTCGAAGTAGGCCAGGTCAGGGTTATATCCAGCTTCTACCAAAGTGTCGAATCCAGCGCGGATGAGTTCAGTGACACCGCCACATAATACGGCTTGTTCTCCAAACAAATCGGTCTCGGTTTCTTCACGGAAAGTGGTTTCCAAAACCCCAGCGCGGGTCCCGCCGATTCCTTTAGCATAAGCGAGTGCAATTTTCTTGGCGTTTTTGGTCGGGTTCTGGTGAACGGCCATGAGGCACGGTACACCGGCACCTTGCTCGTAAGTTCTCCGCACAAGATGGCCGGGTCCTTTTGGAGCCACCATGAATACATCGACATCTGCGGGAGGAACAACCTGTCCAAAATGGATATTAAACCCATGTCCAAAAGCGAGAGCATTTCCCTTTTTAAGATGCGGCTCGATTTCGGACAAATACACGGCGCGTTGTTTATCATCGGGAACCAGAATCATCATGATATCTGCTGCTTTTGCTGCTTCCGCTACTGTCTTAACGGTAAGGCCATCATTCTGGGCACGTTTCCAGTATTTGCTTTCTTTGCGCAGGCCAACCATGACTTTCATTCCGCTATCATGCAGGTTGCGAGCGTGGGCATGGCCCTGACTGCCGTAACCGATAATGGCAATGGTTTTCTTTTTTAGGATTTTGATGTCCGCATCTTTGTCGTAATATGCTTTGCCCAAGGGGATTCTCCTTCAGTTAGGCTAGTTGATTGATTTCACACCGCGGCTCATGGCAATGCGCCCCGACCGTACAAGTTCTTTAATACCAAGCGGCCTGAGTAGTTCGAGGAACCCTTGAATTTTTCCCTGGTCACCCGTGATTTCGAGGGTATAGGTTGAGGAACTGACGTCCACAACCTTGGCCCGAAAGATCTCGACGATCCGCAGAATTTCTTCGCGGACCCTTGGCTCGGCATTCATTTTGACCAGAATCATTTCGCGGTCGATGAAACTTTCTTCTGTCAGATCGATTACTTTTATAATATCGATCAGCTTGTTGAGCTGCTTGGTGATCTGCTCAATTTTTTTTTCGTCCCCACGGGTGACAATCGTCATGCGGGAAATGTTGGGGTCCGTAGTTTCGGCGACATTTAGACTTTCAATGTTAAAACCGCGACCACTGAACAGGCCCGAGATTCGGGACAAAACCCCGAATTTATTTGATACAAGTATTGATATGGTATGTTGCATGAATTGAATACGTGAGAGTTAATTGGTCGACAATGTGTCGAAAAATAAGCTGAGTAGAAAATTAATTGTCTGTTTTCAGGATTGAAACAGCCCCTCCCTGTTGACCGGGGGAGAGGCTTACATGTACACCCTGTCTTTGAGTTGTCCTCAAGCTGGTTATACTAGCAAAATCAAAGGCTTTTTTCTAGAAATTCCGAAAATATTCCGTTGTTTATCTTCTATGGACTCACGCTCACTGTCGGTTACCTTAAAACGCCTTCGATCAGCCTGTAAA
>JAJDAX010000328.1 GCA_029261615.1 Nitrospinaceae bacterium | reverse complement strand
AAAAAGCTGGAAGACCATTTCAAAAACCATGACAGCGGACGCTATGCTGCAGATCAACCAGAGGCCGAATTTCAAAATGCCCGGACCGATCCCGACAGGGACACCCCGCCGGACGATCAAACCTCGTCAAAAGGATCAACGGTTCGTGAGCACGAACAGGTTCCCGGCTACTTTTACCGTGAATGGCCCAACGGTGACTGCTACGAAGGCCAAATGCGAGGAGAAATGCCTCAGGGAATGGGAGTGTATACCTCAGCAGATGGTAGCGTTTACACAGGACAATTCGATTACGGGAAACCCCATGGTCAGGGGAAATTAACTTTTTCCAACGGGGACATTTACACAGGGGAATTTCGAGATGACCGGATGTGCGGCCAGGGTACTTATAAATACGCCAATGGTGATCGCTTTATGGGTAGTTTCGAAAACGATATGCCACACGGTGAAGGCGCTCACATTCTTGCATCAGGAAAGGTCTACGCCGGACTCTGGGAAGGTGGCTACCTGGTGGATCAGCGTTGACTCTTTTAACTCTTTAATTCACTTAATATTATATTGGCCATCCTGCCTTGGCATCAGAACAGGCAGTTCAGGATACTTGCGAATTAAGATGCGGTAAGTGTGATGACGGCGGTCCACTAGAATCGCAACGCTTGGATCGACTTTATAGAGCCGGCACAATTCCAAAGGCTCTACAAAATACGGCAGACCATCCCCACCTATTAAATGATCACCAACCACAATGTATTGTTTAGTGGACATAGGCAAACCTTATTGAATTTAGTCATCTTCTCGATCCAAATAAAAAAGCCGCCCTGGACCAAGGACGGCCTTTAAAATTAATTTTTTCTTTGTCACCACCGGTTTATCGGCAAACGACAATCCCTTTCCCCCTCGGAATCAAAGTCCCAGTGCGTTCACTGCATCTTCCGCTGCCATTGCTGTACAGGTATAGATAGGGGTATCTTTTTCAGTAAACCTGCTACCTTCAGTTTCACGCAAGTCCATTACAAGATCAACAAAATCGCCGGGTTCATCGCTTTCAAACGCTACGACAAATTCATAGTCATCGAGTCCGAAACAATATGTGGTATTCAGTTTGACGGACGGGTATTTATTGCCCACGAAAATATGTTCATCCATGATTCCCTGCCGAGTGTGCTTGGTCAACAGGTACCATTCGCGTTTCTTAACGAAAGGATAGATGAACAGGTACTTGGCTTTACCTGGAATGATGTGCGTTCGATCTTCCTCGTGTTCGGGATTCAAAGTATCCATATACATTGACCGCTTTGTCTGGGACAGATAAGAGTCTGTTGTAATAAGCCATTTTCCAAGTTCTGTCTGATACATTCGGGTGCTCATTTTCTGGAAGTCTTCCATCTCGTATGAAATTCTCCAGAGCATTAAGTCTGCATCCGCCCGGACACCAATCAGCGTATAACAGATCATAATCATATTGCCCTCACTATCGACCTCATTTAACAGATCAATAAACTCTTTTTGGGCTTTCTCACGCACGTCCTTCGGCAATCGACGGAACCCCGGATCCAGTTTGTAAAAACTGAAATTGACATATTGCCGTTTAACATTTTTTGGGTCTTCAGCTTGGGCTGTACGTTCAGCTTGTCGGGCATCAATGGCCGCGCCTTCACGCTCCTGTCGAGCCCGTGAGACCACGGCATCATCTATTAGTTCCAATCCCTTTTCTTTAGCAAAGGTTTCGATACCCCGTACCACACTCTTGCGTACAAAAAAAGGAACATTCAACATGCGAGCTTTGGCGTCTTCTGTCCAATCTACAGTAAGAGCTGGCATCAAGGTTTCCAGCTCTTTGTCATCAATGGCCATAACTATCCCTTAGGGAAAATGGTTTCTAAGCATTCCAGAGGCTCTTTAATCATCATCGGCAAAACATAAGGTCCCGTTTATCAAGGACCCAGCACAACCAAATGGCTATTTTAAGAGTCACCCTTGCAGATAATTCCGATTATACCTAACAACACCTTGATTTAACAACGCTAATTTATATCCCTACAATCTCTCCCCAGACTCCTCCTGAGTGTTAAACTAAAAGAAAGGATGAGACCGAAATCCACCCAAAATCAAGAGGTTACTATGGAAGCGACAGACTATATCAAACTTGAGGAACAATGGGGAGCGAACAATTATCGCCCTCTGGATGTCGTTTTATCCAAAGGAAAAGGCGCCTGGGTCTGGGATACTGATGGCCGCAAGTACCTGGACTGCTTGTCTGCTTATTCGGCGGTTAATCAGGGACATTGCCATCCAAGAATTTTAAAGGCCATGTTGAAACAGGCTGAGAAGCTGACACTGGTTTCCAGAGCCTTTCGCCATGACCAGTTGGGCGAATTTTACAAAGAAATCTGTGAGCTAACCCATTCGCACCGTGTCCTTCCAATGAACAGTGGAGCAGAGGCCGTTGAAACTGCGGTCAAAGCCGTCCGTAAATGGGGCTACGAAATAAAAAATGTTCCCTACGGAAAAGCTGAAATTATTGTTTGCGCCAATAACTTCCATGGACGCACTCTGAGTGTGATCAGTTTCAGCACTGAGGATCAATACAGGGATGGTTATGCGCCATTTACACCTGGGTTTATAACCATTCCATTTGGTGACATCCGCGCTCTCAAAAATGCGATCACTTCAAACACAGTGGCCTTTCTGGTTGAACCCATTCAAGGTGAAGGTGGGGTGATAATTCCACCAAATGGATTTTTCCGCCAGGCCCGAGTGTTGTGTGATGAAAATAATATATTAATGGTACTGGATGAAATTCAGACCGGTCTCGGACGAACCGGAAAACTTTTTGCAGAGGAGCATGAAAATGTAGAAGCGGATCTCACTATAGTTGGCAAAGCTCTATCTGGAGGCTTTTATCCCGTATCTGCTGTTTTGTCTAATCAGGA
>JAJDAX010000327.1 GCA_029261615.1 Nitrospinaceae bacterium | reverse complement strand
TGAAGAACGTAAAAAATACGGCGAGTATTCTCTCTCTGGCGTGCCACCAGAAGGTGCGGGACTGCCTAAGGGCAACATGCCTTTTGTTGAGGAGGGTGAATGGCAGTCGCAGTACAGCATCATCATCGGCGGCAAGAATTTTGGTTGTGGATCGTCGCGCGAACACGCTCCTGCCTGCATGGAAATCGCGGGCGTGCAGGCGGTGGTTGCAGAATCCTATGCGCGTATTTTCTATCGCAATTCGGTGGACGGCGGATTCTTCATCCCGTTTGAAAGCGAAAAGCTGCTTACGGAAGAGATCAACACCGGTGACGAATTGGCCATCGACCTTAAAGAAAACACGCTGACCAACAAAACACAAAACAAAACGTATACGCTCAAGCCGCTAGGGGATGTGAAAGACATCATCGAAGCCGGAAACATTTTTGAATATGCCAAGAAGGCCGGCATGATCCCGGCCTGACCAGGCTTTTCCTATGGCAGACTTTTCACCCCAAATCACCCTGCAAAATATACTCCTCGGAGCAATTGCCATTTTAATTGGGATACCTCTTTTAGTGTTTGGAGTCATGACCCTTCTTTACAAAGCGGGATTAATCAAACCACCGGCCAGAAAACCGGAGCCGACTCTGTCGACTGCATCAATTGAAAACATTATGACCAACAACCTATTCAAACAGTTTTGGATACAAGGTTTGTTGTTCGTTTTGATCAGTCTCATGCTGGTACTCGGATTACGCGGCCTATCGCAAGCCATGACAACTCCCAGAGGAATGGTGTTGATTCCCGAAGGAACGTTCATCATGGGGTCTTCTGATGAAGAAATCATGTGGGCGGCAGAAACATTTTTTTCGGAGTCGCTCGACTTTTATAGCGACGAAACTCCGGCGCACCCGGTAACGCTCGACGCATTTTTCATCGACAAAACCGAGGTGACGGTTGGCGATTTTAAAGATTACATGGCGGAAACCGGGCAGGATCCGCCGCGTTATTTCGACAACGAAAAATTCAAAGCCAGCAGCCAGCCGGTGGTCGGGGTCACCTGGAAACAGGCTAATAGTTATTGCAAGTGGGCGGGAAAACGACTGCCCACTGAAGCAGAGTGGGAAAAAGCCGCGCGGGGAACCGACGCGCGCATGTATCCCTGGGGCAAGAAACCGGAAGAAACCCACGGAAACTTTAGAGGCAAAAAGGATGGCTTTCGCTATGTCGCGCCGGTGGGATCGTTTCCGGAAAACAAAAGTCCTTATGGTGTGTTGGATCTTGCGGGCAACGTCTGGGAATGGACAGACTCCTGGTATGTGCCGCATCCGGGCAACACCACTAAAAACGATTTTTACGGCGAAAAATTCAAGGTGATGAAAGGCGGCTCGTGGTTTTCAAATCTCGACCTGGCGCGCATCACCGTTCGGGGCAAGGCCCTGCCCACACAGAAAATGAATTACATCGGATTCCGCTGTGCCCAGTCTGTTTCAGAAAAGGCTGCAGCAAAAAATTAATCGAAATTTTTTTAACGAACACATTGAAACATTTGGAGTGATGAAATGAACGGTAAATTGACTTTGGGAATTGGAGTGATCGCCTTACTGTTTTCGGTGCAACCGGCTTTCGCAAATGACGGACACGGTGAGAAACCTCACGGTGGGAACCCACACGCAGGAGCAGAAAATCCGCATGCGGCAAGTCCACATGGCGGAGACTCACACGGCGGAGGAGACAATCCCCATGCCGCAAATCCACATAATCCCCATGCTGCGAACCCTCACAATCCCCACGCAAAAGGCGGGCACCCTGGTGGTAAGCCGGGTAAAGGTGGCAAACATTCCCATTACTCACGCCGGAGCGGTCCTCCAAAAGATATTCCAGCGCATGTGAAATCGCGCACCAGCGAAGACGGGCACGGACTCAACCTCAACAACTCGCAGATCGGCCTGAAGGGTGCTGAAGTGCTGGCATCCTCTCCAGAATTGACCCAGGTCCGCAGCCTCGCACTCAAGACCAACAAGATCGGCGACGCTGGATTAAAATTGCTGTGCGATTCCAAAAACTTTCGCAATGTTGAAAAGCTTTCGTTGTGGGATAACCAGATCACTGGACAAGGCGTTGACCTGATCCTCGCTTCTGAAAATTTCAACAACCTGACGGAACTCAACCTGATGAAAAACGAGGTAGGGGATGCAGGGGCCGCTGCACTGGCCAAATCCAGTAAACTTTCAAAGGTCACATTCCTCGACCTGAGTCAGGCCGGGCTTACGGACGCGGGCGCAAAAGCGTTGGCGGCTTCACCCCATCTTGGCAACGTCAAACGGCTCGACCTGTACAAAAATAAGATCGGGCCGGAAGGCATCAAGGCGCTGTTGCAATCGCCCAACCTTAAAAATGTGGAACACCTCGACCTGACCCTCAACCCGGTGGACTTCGAACAGTCAAAGGAATTGGTCAAGCATGTAAAGTTGCCCAATCTGAGAGTACTTCAATTGCACTAGCCACCTCGAGAGTACTCGGCGCACGGCCAATGTTTGGGTAAATCATATATTCCCCCTCTAAGAGGGGGATGCGAAGCAGGTGGCTTGTAACGCACCGCAAGCTTG
>JAJDAX010000326.1 GCA_029261615.1 Nitrospinaceae bacterium | reverse complement strand
AAAATATGGACGGCGGAGGATCCCGTCGAGATCACTCAGGAGGGACTGCGGCAGGTCCAAATGCAAAACAAGATCGGTCTCGATTTTGCCCGTGCCATGCGTTCCTTCTTGCGTGGTGACCCGGATGTTATTATGGTTGGTGAAATGCGCGACGTGGAAACCTGCTCTATTGGTATTGAAGCTTCTCTTACCGGCCATCTGGTGTTCAGTACCCTGCACACAAACTCCGCCCCGGAAACGGTTTCCCGTTTGATTGATATGGGAATGAATCCAATCAACTTTGCAGATGCCCTACTGGTGATTCTTGCCCAGCGTCTGGTGAAAACCCTCTGCAAACATTGCAAGGAAGATTATCATCCTTCGAAAGAAGAATTCGATAATCTGGTAAAGGAGTATGGTGAGAAATGGTTTCCTCGATTGGGGATTGAATACAATGATGAACTCATGCTTAAACGTCCAAAAGGATGCGGCAAATGCAGTGATACAGGTTATTCAGGAAGAACCGGTCTCCATGAGGTGATGGAGGGAACGGCGGTGATGAAACGGCTGATAATGAAAAAATCCATGGTTGAGGAGATACGGGACCAAGCGATCGAGGATGGGATGTCGACCCTTAAGCAGGATGGAATTTATAAGATTTTTAAAGGCGACTGCGACTTTAAGCAGGTCTCTGCGGTTTGTATTGCTTGATGAATAATTTGTTGGATTAGAACCTTATGGAATCCAGGGTGCCAGGAAAATATCCTGCTATTACTACCGGAAAGGAATCCGCAGGAAAAGCGGTTAATGTGCTGGTAGTCGAAGAAGACGCCGTTTCACTTCAGCTTTTAAGTCGATTGATCGAAAAAGACGGCTATTCCTACGCTGTTGCGGATTCCTGGGAAATGGCTGCTGAAAAATTACACTCCTTTATTCCCAATATTATTATTTTAGGACAGGCTCAAACTGAACTGAGCCTGCAATGTCAGGTTGACTGTCTGCGACTTGAAAGCGAAATTCAGGATGTGAAAATTCTGGTTATTGAGCAGTATGAGAAAGCCTCACCTGCTGGTGCCACACTTTTACCTCGTCCTCTGGAATGGGGAAATGTGAAAAAAATTCTGGATGGAACCTCAAGTGAAACAGCCAGAAAACAGGCGCTTTTAATCAATCCTGATACCTTGTTTAACACGGTGTTATCGCGTCAGTTTGCCAGGCTTGGTTGGCTCGTGGAGACTGCGCCCCATACCCAGTCTGCCCGTTTCTTTTTAGAGAATAATGCGGTTGATATGATTTTTATGGAAACCCGGCTTGGAATAAATGAAATTGTAAATGTTGCTCAATCGGCCGTACAGGTGCCGCTGTTATTGCTCGCCACCCGAAAACTCCAACCCAGAGAGGAAGATAAGTTAAATGATTACTATTCGATTATTTTCAAGCAGGGTCATTTCAGTCTCCGCGAATTGAGGGACGCTCTGGAAAACCTGTGATTATGAAAAACCAAACCCGTTTTACCAATCACAAATTTACTTTCCCTTTTTCTTCTTATTTGTTGGATTGAGGGATGGCGGTTCCATGATTGGAAAAAATACTCCTTTTGGGCTGACCCTTAATGTGAACGTGTCTTTTTCTGTAGCTCCCTGCATATTTCGATCCAATAGAAAACGCCATTGAGCTTTATTCCCAGGGCGGTGAGGATTGCCTTTCACTATTATTCCGCCCCGGTGTGGATTGTTTACCAGGATTAGTTTTTTGGTATTTTGAGCGTCTTCGTCCTTTGTGGCAGGGATGCGGTAAACCCATCCAAATATCTGAGACAAAGTTTTGGGGTTGTGGTTTTTTATTTTAAAAATGATATGGCTGAAATCGTCGGCGAGTATATATTTTTTGGAGAAAGCAATTGTCCCCGTTCTAACAAAGGTTTCTTTGTCATCTTTGTCCTGCCCCCAGGCAAGACTTGAAAACATGAAAATAGGAATAAGGATGTAGGATAACGTGTTGACAAGTTTTAGCTTCATAAATAACCTTATAATACTGCTGGATTTTTTATCACTTAACCTTGAGCATGGTTAGATATTTTGGTTTTGCAATATCACTCTTATTTAACCAAGGCTTGGGACAGGATACAAGATGGCGGAGGAAGAAAAAGGCTACGTTGGGGAAGAAAAAACAGAAGGTGAGGGCAAACAGCCGTCCAATAAAAAACAGGCAACTCCTCGATTACTTTTGGTAAGCCCGGACAAAAAGACCCAGGAATCGATCCCCAAAGTGGTTTCCTCTGCAGGAATTGTTGTGGATCAGGCCACTACAAGCGACGAGGCTTTGGATATTTTGCAATCCAAAGGGCCTTATACGGTCATCATGACAGAGAACAAAGCCGAAGGAGTCCGTGGTGCAGAACTATTGAACAAAGCAAAAAAGCTATCTCCATCTACGGTCCGCGTTCTGTTCTCTTCAAGTATTGAAATTAAATCTGTAGAAGATTGCATAAACTCCGGTGAGCCTTTTCGTTTTTTGAGAAAACCATTCGACAATAA
>JAJDAX010000325.1 GCA_029261615.1 Nitrospinaceae bacterium | reverse complement strand
TTTTAATTCCTGAAATTTTAGCGACGGAACCTTCAACAGCCAGATTCCCTTTAAGAATCGCGAGGTGCCCTTCAACTGACTTCGGTTTGTCCAGAGGAAGAATGACATCCTGGTTTGCCGGGGGAGCGTCCGGAATATCCTTTAAATTTTCTGCAACTGTTTTTCCGGTACAGGTCAGGCAATCACCATGCAGAAGGCCGGCATTGAGCAGTAGTTTCATAACTTGAGGGATACCGCCTTGCTGATGCAGGTCTACCGTAACGTATTTCCCGGACGGTTTTAGATCACAGAAAACCGGAACACGTTTCCGAATGGATTCAAAATCGTCGATGGTGAGCGGAACACCCATTGAATGGGCGATCGCAAGAAAATGCAGAACAGCGTTGGTTGAGCCGCCAACGGCCATGATAACGGCAATTGCATTTTCGATAGATTTGCGGGTGATGATGTCACTGGGGCGGATGTTTTGCTCAAGTAAATTGAGTAAGGCATCTGCCGCTTCACGTGTACTGGTTTCTTTTTCCTTGTCTTCATTAGCCATACTGGAACTGTAAGGCAGACTCATTCCGATGGCTTCAAAGGCAGCGGACATGGTGTTGGCAGTGAACATGCCACCACACGAACCCATTCCCGGGCAGGCGTTTTTTTCGATTGCAGTCAATTCGTCGTGGTCAATTTTGCCGCCGCTTAATTGGCCGACCGCCTCGAAAGCTGAGACCACGGTAAGGTCGCGGTCTTCCAAATGACCGGGCTTAATTGTGCCACCATAAACAAACAGGCTGGGGATATTGAGTCGAGCCATGGCGATCATGGCGCCTGGCATATTTTTATCACAACCACCGATACAGATAACGCCGTCCATACTGGCACCGCGACAGACCGTTTCGATCGAATCGGCGATAACTTCTCGACTGACGAGGGAACATTTCATTCCCTCTGTTCCCATGGAGATGCCGTCGCTGACGGTTATTGTGCCGAACATTTGCGGCATTCCGCCGAGGCGTAAAATTTCTTCCGATGCAACATCCGCCAGACGACCGAGCCCGGCATTGCAGGGCGTGATATTGCTTTGACCGTTGGCAATTCCCAAAATGGGTTTTTCAAAATCTCCGTCCTGGAATCCGACGGCACGCAACATGGCGCGGTTTGGGGAACGTCTATCGCCTTCTGTAACTATTCGGCTTTTCCAATTTAATCCTTTTTTCATGGCATGTTTTCTTGGTGACAGGTGGAATTTGGGGAAAAGAACACTATATAACTTTCAGATGGGAAATTGAACCCGTTTTTTGATGGTAGGAACGTGTTTGGGAGTTTGTCTAGACTCTGTGAAGAGTAGGGCGGGTGAAATAGCCCTTATCGTTTTCAGGATGGACGATGGCATAAAAAACCGGTTCCTCTGATGGGAGTAGGTTTGTTTCCGTTTCGTTGATTTCCAATGAATGCATGAAGGTATTGATGGGGGTTTTCCGGTCCCCTTCCCAGGATGTCCGCGAAAATCGAGGCAGTTCCCAGAGCCCCTCTCTCATGAAGGCGGGTAGGCGAAACTGCTTTCGGTGATAAAGAAAGTCGAGTTTCAAAAGGTCACGTGAAAATGAATTCCGATGTAACTCGAACGTATCGGAGAATAGCTGGAATTGGCTATCGAGAGATAAGTGTTCATCCATGGAATATGATTTCTGTTTCTGGTTGAGCAATCGCGTGAACAGATCGACTGGACGAATAGCTTTTAGAAGATGATCGAGCGAAAATCTAAAACGCTTGGAGTTATAAAAAAGATCAAATATTTCATCGAAATTTTTTAAAAAAATAATATCTTCTGCTGGCATGTCGCGGTTGGCCAGAACTTCATAGGGTGGTGTTGACAGGTAACGAAAGTCGAATTCCTTAATCAGGCTTTTTATGGGCGTACCTGGAAGGAACTTTAGAAAGCCCAGTTGCAATTCATGCGGCTGGAGGGTTAGGACTTTTTCAAAGGATTCGAGTGCATCCTGCAGGTTCTCCCCAGGCAAACCGAAAATAAGATCGCAATGGATATGAATCTTGTTTTCACGGATGAGTCGTTGGATCGCCGAAAATAATCTGGTGTTGTCCTGGCGACGGTCCATCCGGGAGTTGACATCTTCATTCAGGGTTTGAATGCCGATTTCAAATTGAAAAACCCCTGGCGGGACGTTGGATAGAAAACCGAGCATGTCTTCGCTCAGGATATCGCCGACCACTTCGAAGTGAAACTCACGATCCCCGAACTGAGAGAGCCATTCTATAAGCTGCTTCATGCGTTTTGGGTTCAGATTGAATGTGCGGTCAACGAATTTAAATTTTTGTACCCCTGCCTGGATCAGCATCGTCAATTGCTCGCGAATCAGGTCTTCTTCAAAGTAACGAACTTTTTCGTCAAGAGCCGACAGGCAAAATGAGCAAAGGTAAGGGCATCCTCGTGATGTTTCGATATAGGCGTAGCGGTTTTTAAGATTGGGTAAATCTTCTTCAAGATAGGGTGCGATGAGA
>JAJDAX010000324.1 GCA_029261615.1 Nitrospinaceae bacterium | reverse complement strand
GGATCGGCCAGCAGGACGCCCGCAAAAAATGCCAGAAACCAGGGTAAAAGGGGAAGCGACACAAACTCTCCCATTTAGTTTTTGAATAAAGTGTCTTACTTCAAGGCCAGTACCAGGTCGATCCGCCGGCGCGGCAGGTCGACCTCTGCCACCCGCACCCGGACTTTGTCGCCGATGCGAAAAGTGCGATTCCGGTGTTGGCCCTTAAGTTTGTATTCGTGCTCATAAAATAAATAATAATCATCTTGCAGGTTGGAAACCCGCACCAGCCCCTCAACGAACACATCATTGAGTTGAACAAAAAAACCGAAAGCCGTCACACCGGAAATGATTCCGTCGTAAACATGGCCTACCTTGTCGGCCATGTACTGGGCGCGTCTGAGGTCGTTCACTTCACGTTCAATGCCCTGCGCCTTGATCTCTCGGTCCGTAGACTGCGCCCCCACTTCCGCTGCCATCTGCCGGAGCCGGCTGCATTCTTTACCGGTCAATTTTTTCTTTTTCAGAATGTACTTGAGCAGCCGATGAATCGCGAGATCCGGATAGCGTCTTATGGGAGACGTAAAGTGTGTGTAGTGTTCGAACCCAAGCGCGAAATGCCCCAATGGTTGTTCTGAGTAAATCGCTTTTTTCATGGCACGCAACATCAGGGTGTTGATGGCTCTGGCTTCGGGCCGCTCCTTCACCTTCTGCAATAAATTGTGCAAACTCTTCGACGCCAACTTTTTAACCGACGGTAGCCGATGCCCCTGGCTTTCCAGAAACTCCTGAAACACCGCAATCTTATCCGGGTCCGGTATTTCATGGATGCGGTGCACCGCCGGAACTTTACGCTCGGTCAGGTAACTCGCCACCACACGGTTGGCCGCCAGCATAAATTCTTCGACCAGCTGGTGCGCCGGATTGCGGTCCGCGACAACAATCGCCTCAACACTATGGTCCGGATTCATCTGCACTTCCGCTTCAGGAATGTCAAACTCCACGCTACCTTCTTCAAATCTCTTCTTGCGGAGCGTGCGGCTGAGGCGATGCATGTTCGTCAACACCGGCAGCGCGTCAGGAAACTCATTTTCCGTGTCACCATTATTTAACAAGTCCCACACCTGAGTGTAAGTAAAACGGTGTCGGCTTTTAATAACCGATGGGAAAATTTCGAAATGGGTCAACTCACCTGCCTTGGTGAACTCCATCAGCGCGGTGAGCGTCAATCGTTTTTCGCGCGGCTTCAGGCTGCACACCTCATTGGACAGCTCAACCGGCAGCATCGGGACCACCCCATCGGGATAGTAAATACTGGTGCCCCGGTCAAAGGCTTCTTTGTCGAGAGCACTGTCTTCCGTTACATAATGACTAACATCGGCGATGTGCACACCCAATCGCCACACCGGGCCCTCGACCTCCAAGGAAACTGCGTCATCAAAATCCTTGGCCCGTTCTCCGTCAATGGTAAAGGTCAGCCAGCCGGTGAGATCGCGGCGATTATCTCCCTCGTCTCCGATGGGTTCGGGACTAAACCGTCTTGCTTCCTCAAGTGCATCAGGGGGGAAATCCTGATGCACACCGAATTTATGGAAAATCGAGCGCAACTCGACGCGCGGGTCGTCGGCTTTTCCCAGAACTTCGAGCACCTTGCCTGCCGGAGGCTGGTGACGAGTCGGGTAGTCGGTGATCTCCACCACCACGATCTGTCCCGGCTTGGCCCCATTTTTCAGTTTGCCGGGAATGAAAATATCGTGAAACACGTTTTCGTCTGAAGGAATCACCCAGCCATCGCGACCAAGAGGTTCGAATACACCCACCAGCGTGGTGTGAGCTCGTTGCAGAATCCGGATCACCCGCCCCTCAGGTTTACCCCAACTGCTTTTGCCCGCTTCCACCCGCACCAACACCTTGTCCTGGTGCATAGCCCCGTTCATCTGCTTCCGTCCGATGTAAAGATCCGGTTCCTTAACGTCGGTCAGCAGGAAACCGTATCCATCCGGATGCCCTTTCAGCATTCCGGATACCAGGTTCATCTCATCGGGCAAGCCATAACGGCCTCCCTTCAGTTTGACCAGGGCCCCTTCTTCAACCATTTCCTTGATTTGTCCCCGGAATTCGCGGCGTTGTGTCTCGGGAACGTTCAAGGCCTTCATTAATTCAGAGAATTTGAGAGGGCGGCCGGCCTTTTTCTGGATAAGGCGGATCAGATTTTCGCTACTTAAATCCATAATTTCAGCAAGTTAACTCTATTTCGCGAGAGGCTTTCCCGGTTGATTTTTGGGTAATCCTATTTAACTTTTTTACCGTTAAGACGTACCAAGGAGACGCTTGTGAATTCAGGTTTAAAAAACTCGAGATTTCGATACCCAATGCCTTCTATGGCAGCGGCGATTCTTGCCATTATCTGCTATTTCGCCTGGTCTGGTTATAGCACGACCAATGGAGAGAATTCAGATAAGTTTGGGAGCCCCGAATTTTCAATACCGGCGGATCAATTCGAGGAACGTATGACCGCCCGATTCCGTCAACTCCCGCTCTATTTTGAAGAGAATGCAGGACAGGCTCCTAAGGATGTTCACTATCTGACCCGTGGGTCCGGCTATGGAATACTCTTTAAAGAAAACAGCGCCACCCTGATGCTTGCAAACTCAAGGGGAAAACAAAATATATCAAGGCAAATTACTAACGAGCCTCCGTCCATAATAAACATGCTTTGGGAAAATGCCCGGCCCACAATACCCGTGGGCGAATCCCATTTTGAAACCCGCTTTCACTATTTTTCAGGCAACCGCCCGGAACTCTGGCGCACAAATATAAAAACCTATCAATCCATACGCTATCCGGGAATTTATCCCGGCATTGACTTACTGTTCTACGGCAACCGTCAGCAACCGGAATACGATTTTATTGTAGCACCTGGAGCAAATGCGCAAAGCATTCGACTCCATTTTGAAGGCGCACAAACTCTCAATATTGGGACCGATGGAAAACTCAACATCCAGACCTCTCATGGAGTTCTTTCCCAGGATGCTCCGCGTATTTATCAAATCATAGACAACAAAAAAATCATCCGCGAAGGTGGCTACACCCTCGATAGCGAAAACAGGGTGAGCTTTCATATTGCACATTATGATCCCAGTTACCCGCTGATAATTGACCCGGTTCTGCTACTGAGAACCTATTCCACCTATCTTGGCGGGTCCGGTACCGAGGTGGGGTTTGATATCGCGGTGGATTCTTCCGGCAGCGCCTATGTCACAGGACGGACCGCCTCCACGGATTTCCCAACGCAGGGTCCTTTCCAGAACAGCCTGTCTGGAGGTAGCGGATCAGATGTCTTTGTTGCCAAACTGAGCGCGGATGGAACATCACTCGTCTATGGGACCTACCTCGGAGGAATCGGCTTGGACGAAGGTTTCAGCATCGCTGTCAATAGCAGTGGACAAGCCCACGTGACCGGGCGCACCACATCGACCGATTTTCCAACTCAATCTCCCCTGCAGGCCAGCCTGAGTGGTGGGGCCGGTGAAGATGCTTTTGTCACCAAACTTGCCGCCAACGGCGCGTCTCTGGTGTTCTCCACTTATCTTGGTGGCGGCAATACAGACCAGGGGTATGGCATTGCAGTTGATTCCGCTGGCAGTGTTTATGTTACCGGCCAGACTAACTCCACAAACTTTCCAACCGGCCTGGCATTTCAGGGATCGCTTTCGGGTGGTTCCGGAAATGACGTATTTCTCAGCAAGATCACATCAGCCGGACTGTCGTTTTCTTTCTCGACTTATCTTGGCGGTACCGGAGAAGATCTCGGACGCGGCGTGGCTCTCGATTCAAGCCAGAACATTTATCTGACCGGAAGTACAAAGTCGACCGATTTCCCGACACAGAGCCCTTTCCAGGCCACCATAGGCGATGGCACCGGAACTGCCAATGATGCTTTCTTCACCAAATTCAACAGCAATGGGGCCTCCCTCTCCTATTCTTCTTATCTTGGAGGCACGGGCGAGGACGTCGGCAACGACATTGCCGTAGACAATGCTGATCGTCCTGCGATCACGGGGCGGACCGCATCTACCGATTTCCCGACCGCCATCCCGTTCCAGGGATCATTGAACGGAGGAACGGGAACCGACGCGTTTGTCTCCCGGGTATTGACTGACGGCAGTGCACTTCAGTTTTCAACTTACCTCGGAGGCAATGCCTTTGATGAAGGAATGGCCGTAACTGTGGATTCGGCCTTTAGTGTGCTTGTGGCGGGACGCACGGATTCTACTGACTTTCCAGTCAGAAATGCATTGCAGGGCGACCTCAATGGAGGATCGGGATCCGATGGCTTCGCCACACGCTTCAACAGCTTTGGCAATCTGCAATCCTGGTCCACATACATTGGCGGCACCGGAACGGAACAAGTCACTGGCATTGCTGTTGACTCCGCTTTAGCCGCTTACATAATTGGTTTCACCGGGTCAACCGATTTTCAAACAGAAACCCCCTTCCAGGAAACGCTGGGCGGTGGGGGATTGGATGCATTCCTTGCAAAACTCAAGTTGATTGACATAAATCCTGAACTGGCCTCCAGTTCTTCGGTCATGTCCCCTTACTATCAGGTTTCAGACAGCGTGTACTCTTTCATCGCCATAACACATCCCTCACTTGCCGGTATGAATTCCCAGATCGGGGTACGTGCTGTCGCCTTCAATAATGATGGCATTCAATTTGGAAGCACCCAGGAATTCACGGTAGATGCCGGACAAACCGCAAAAATTTTTTTCGCCCAGCCAACCAATGCCAACATCAATCCCGGAAATATTCCAGGCGCCAACTTCATCATAGGAACACTCGGTAGCGGACGCGTCCGTTTCGGCCCCATTGCCAGCGAACCGACGGAAGTCATTCCCGGCCCTGGTGGAGGATTACCGGACGTCACCATGCTCAGTTACTGGGGTGCTGTGGTTATTGAGGGGTTTTTAAGCGGATTCGCCGTGTCGTTCGTTGGTGATCTGAACGACACCGGATCACATCCCAACATGACACCTGGTCGCATGGCCACAGGTGTCAATTAACTCAAAATTATTTTCCCTGCCTTCCTCAAGCAAAGTCCTTTAGCTTTTTTCTACCGCTTAACGACTTTCATTTTAAAAACGCATCCCCTATAATCGCCATCTATGAAAATTCAAAAGGACTGGCTCCAACAATACGTCGAATGCTCCCTTCCCACGCCAGAATTAGGTCACCTGTTAACCATGGCTGGCCTGGAAATCGAAGCTCATGAACAAGTGGCACTGGAGGGTGGCGAACTCACTGATGTGCTTGAGCTCAATGTCACACCAAACCGAGGATATTGCCTGAGTCACATTGGCGTTGCCCGGGAAGTGGGGGCACTGACCCAAAGCTCCCTCACATTGTCCAACCCGGAAGAGCAACTCGCGCAAGCCGGGCGCGGACCCGCTATCAGCAAAGCGTTAACTGTTGATTTACAGGATCCGGAACTCTGCCCACGTTACACCGCTCTGGTTATCGAAAACGTAACTGTAAAGCCTTCGCCTCAATGGTTACAAAACCGATTGATCGCAGTTGGATTGCGACCGATCAACAACGTGGTCGACATCACCAATTTTGTATTGATGGAATACGGGCAACCCCTGCATGCCTTCGACCTCAGCCTGCTCAAAAAAAATGAACTCATCATCCGACGGGCAAAAGAGAAAGAAGTCATCGAAACACTCGATGGCAGTCA
>JAJDAX010000323.1 GCA_029261615.1 Nitrospinaceae bacterium | reverse complement strand
GCTACAGCCAGAATGGCAAGCAGCACGTATCCGGATTTGATCGCAGCCCAGAACAAGTACAACTTACCGAAGAACCCGGCAGTTGGCGGAAACCCTGCAAGCGACAGCATGAACAGGGCCATCGCGGCTGCCAGTTTTGGTTTGCGTTTAGCCAGTCCCTGAAACCGGTAAATAGAACTGCCTCCTTTACCTTCGCCTTCCAGAAGAAACACCACTGCAAACGCCCCGATATTCATGAACAGGTAAACCGCCAGGTAAAAAATCAGGCTGGCCATCCCGTCCTGACTATTGGCAATGATTCCCATCAGCAGATACCCGGCGTGGGCGACACCTGAATACGCCAGCATGCGTTTGACATTGTCCTGAAATATTGCAGCGGTGTTACCAACGATCATGGTCAGCGCTGATATTCCGAACATGAAAGGCATCCAGATTTCTTCGAGCGATGGCAGTGCGACGTAAAAAATTCGCGCGATCAATGCAAAGGCCGCGGCCTTGGTCGCAACGGACATAAAGCCTGTCACTGGTGTCGGTGCGCCTTGATAAACGTCCGGGGTCCAGGCGTGAAATGGGACCAGCGAGACTTTGAAGCCCAGCCCGGCAAACATCAGCGCCATGCCGATATACAATAATTTGTTTTCTGTGTAGGGATTGGTTTGTAGCAGTTCAGCGAGGGTGCGGATTTCTGTCGTTCCAGTTCCGGCGTAGGTCAATGCCATACCGTAAACCAGAATGGCTGAAGCAAAAGCCCCGCTAAGCAAATATTTGACTGTTGACTCCTGTGAACCGAGGGTCTCCCAGGATAGTTCGTCTACAGAGGTTGGGGTTTCCGATCCGGTCCCGTGTTTGGCCGAGAAGCCACACAGGATGTAGAGCGCAATCGAGAAAACTTCAAGTGCGACAAACGCGGTGATGAGGTTCCCCGCCTTGGCAAGAAACATCATCCCGGCAACTGTTATCAGAAGAAGCGAAAAATACTCCGCTTTGTTACTGTGGTCTTCGCGCGGGTATTTGTAGGATGCCAGAATGGCGAACAGCGACATGATCAGGAAAATCAGATTGAAGCTTAAGGCAAACCGGTCAAATATAAGGGCATTGCTGAAGATGCCCGGTTGAGATTCATCGGAAGCTGAAGGGGCTCCACTCCAGAGCATCAGTGTCACCAGCAGGGCGAAACCGATTCCTGCTGTTGAGGCGCGAGCCAAAAACTTATTGTTATTAAAAGACTTGCGCAATCCCATGAGCAATAAATACAGGGCCGTTGCGAGGATGGTCATCTCCGGCAGGAGAGCGATCCAGTTCATGTCGGCGTAATTGGGCTGGAATTCCATCGAGTGAGCCGTTGAATGCCTTATTTTATGGGATTACATTATGATTTAGGCCGCTTTGCTTCGTGAGTTTTAAACTATTTACCCCGATTTTTCAAGCAAATGTTGTCGGCCCTGAAATTCCTCTTACCTGGAAAGGGGAGCCCCTTTACTTTGATAAGGAAACTTGTCAGAATCCCGGAATCTGTATAAACCAAGCCTGATAGGTAATTATTTGGAGATGTTGAGGATGAATTACGGCCCTTACACCACCGGCCCGGTGTTTTATGACGACTATACCACCAACCTGTTTCACCTGAATGAGTTGTACCAGAATGTGGCCGAAGAGGTATCACAAAATCTGTCTAAGGGTTTTGGGAAGGAGATTCCGATAACGTCAGGGATCTGGGGAGGTACCTATCTCATTGCTGAACCCAATGGGAAATCCAGGCGACGGATCTGGCGATTCTATTGCATGGTCAACCTGCCGATCAACGCGACCATGAGTTACCGGCGCAACATGGAAAAATTTGTCGGCATTTATACCAGCACCATGGCCAGAGCTTTCGAGCCACACGGCCTCAAGCTCGATCTGAAAATGTGGGGTGGCGAGCTCCCGTTTTCCAACCGGGAGATGCCAAATATCACCATCCATCTTGAAGATGCCACCGGTACCATCCGCTGGCTAAGGCCCATCATCTCCTGGAATGCCGTGTCGTGGGAGCAGTCGATCATCTATGATGCGATTCGTCTGGTACGTGAACTCAAGCAGAACCTGGATTACGATAAAGGACCGACTTTGGACGACCCTCAGGAAATCAAGTATATGCTTCAGGACGTGATCATCACCTTCCTGACCTTGAAAGAAATTTTGTCCCCTGATTTTCTGGAGCACGCCGAGCCCATCATCGACGACATGATGAAGCGATTTATGTCCGGTTTGCATGAGGAGGAGGAAATCCAGGATGTCTACAGGACAACGTTGAACAACGCTTTGATTTATGGTTTTGAAGAAGGGCTCAGAGCACCCTATCTGGAGCACGGACTCGATATATTAAAATTTGAAGAATGGCCGACGGAAAAGATCAACTGGGTACCGGAGGAAATGAAAGAGAAACTCATCCCACCGGTAAAAAATATAATTAATTCGTTTCGTGAAAATATTCGGGCTGCCCGCCGCTGATAGGCTGTAAAACGCTCCCTTACACGGGTAAACTTTTTCCGTGATATTAAATTTCGTTAATGACTCTTAATATTTCGTCCAACCCCTTTCCTTGCCCCTTTAAGGAGCGTTATACTTTCAATTAGGTTTCTTTTGATTCAGGTTTACCTTTTTAACCTGCAATTTTCATCCCGCAGCAAAATTTACTTTTGGGAGAAAACAATATGGCCTGTAACGGGCGATGGATGTCGGCTTTTTTGGGAGCCGCAATTTTGTTCACACAAATGGGAACCGCGGTTTCGTCTGCACGGGCGGAATCCGATTTCAATCGGCCCCGCCAGGTGACCTCCAATCCGGGTGAAGATTTTGCCCCGACAGTTTCCGCCAACGGCGATACCCTGGTTTATGTTTCCGATCGTTCCGGAAATCTGGACCTGTGGCTCAAACATT
>JAJDAX010000322.1 GCA_029261615.1 Nitrospinaceae bacterium | reverse complement strand
GAAACCTTTTCCATATTGCCACCCAGTTGCAACGTGATTTGATCGCCATTCTCCATCACCTTGCTTTTAAAAATAAACAGAAAATTATAGTAGTGAGAAAAAAACAGGGGGACATCCCCGTATTGCTCAAAAACCTGATCTTCATCCATCATGGAACTGAGTATCCTAATAGTTTGTTTATGAGAGCTTTCCCTCGGCCCGATTAAAACACTTTATCTTATCTTGTGTCCCCGATTCAAACTGGAAACGTTTCCCCAAAGACCTTCCCGGGTTTTCACCTGACTTCATTATCTATTCAGTAAACCCAACAGTGGTGTTTACTCATTCTCCAGAGACATACGGTATTGGATAAAACCCGATTTATCGGCCAGCTTGTCATAGAGCGCCCGAGCGGTTACGTTCTTCTCATGCGTCATCCAATAAAGACGTGTGCACCCCAATTTCTGAGCTGATTCTTTTACAGCACTGATTAGTTTCCGACCTACCCCCCTGCCTCGATGTGAAGGATCCACAAAAATATCTTCCAGATAACAATAGTGAAACTCAGACCAGGTAGAGCGGCGCAAAACATACGTCACAAAACCGATCATGCGTTCACCTTCATAGGCTCCCAAACAGGAGACAGGCTCACCTGGGTCAAAAAACCGTTCCCATGTAAGATTGGAAATATCATCCGGCAAATCACATTTATAAAACTCCAGATAACCTTGCCACAATTTCAGCCAATTCGGTTTATCATTAACATTTGGTTGTTGAGTTGTAACCATCGTCCACAAAACCCTGGAAAACTGAAACAAGTTTAATTTCTAATTGTTTTATCATCATATTTATGAGGAATAAACCATGAAAGCTGTTGGGCTATACCAGTACTTACCCATCGAGAATGAACAGTCCTTGATCGATGTCGAAATGGAGCGCCCTCATCCAACAGGGAAGGACCTGCTGGTTAAAGTTCAGGCCATTTCTGTTAACCCGGTCGATACCAAAGTCCGTGCGCCGAGTGACAAAACCGAAACCACACCGCGGGTATTGGGTTGGGATGCCGCCGGTGAAATTATCGAGATTGGGCCAAAAGTGGAGAGCTATGTTGTGGGTGATCAGGTCTTTTACGCAGGCGATATTACCCGCCCCGGCAGTAACAGTGAGTACCAGTTAGTTGATGAGCGAATAGTGGGAAAGATGCCCAAAACACTTTCGTTTGTTAATGCCGCAGCGTTACCCCTAACCGGCATTACGGCCTGGGAGGCCTTGTTTGAGCGACTCGGTATTTCTCTCGATGGAGAGGATGCCGACCGTTCGATTCTCATCATCGGCGGTGCCGGCGGAGTCGGTTCCATCGCGATTCAACTCGCAAAGAAGATCGCCAGACTTAAAGTAATTGCCACCGCTTCCCGCACGGAATCTATCGACTGGTCAAAAAAGCTGGGTGCCGACCTGGTGGTGAATCACCGCAACGCTCTAGATACCGAATTGGCAGCTATCGATTTGCCACAGGTTGATTATATCCTGTGTCTCAACAATACGGACCAACACTGGGTAGCGATGACCAATGCGATTGCACCTCAAGGCCGCATCTGCTCGATTGTCGAAACATCTGAACCCGTGAATCTTGGTTTGATCAAGAGCAAAAGTGCCTCCTTTACCTGGGAATTTATGTTTACTCGATCGATGTACAAGACACCCGATATGATTGAACAACAACAATTGCTAAATAAAATTGCGGATCTCGTCGATAAGGGCGAGCTCGTCACTACAACCAACAACGTGATCCGGCCAATCAATGCCCTCAATCTACGCAAAGCTCATGCGTTAGTCGAGCAAGGCAACACCATCGGTAAGGTCGTCCTTGCAGGTTGGCCCGACGTGGGATAAAAAATACTATCCTGCCCTGAATGTGGTTGGCACACCTAAAACTTTTTATGCAGCACATTATTTTTCTTGCCAGCTGCAAATGCCAAGTAATTTAGCAAAGATTAAACCCATTGAATACCTAGAGTCCCCAACGCTGAAATCTCTGCAACAACATTTTTGAGTCCCTAACAAGGAAGGGAACTTGATCTGACTAAATTATTCTTTTTATCTGCTGTCCCCTCAAAAATAATTATTTCTTTGAAATTACTGAGGGCTAGTAGAAATTCAACCACTTTCAATATTTTGTTTTTAAAGGCCCTCAACAATACCTGGATCAAATTTTCGTGCTTTCCTCACCCAAAACCTCTCTCAGAACAGGCCATGATTTGCCCCTTAGGTATGAAGCTTGAGCAAAGAGTCGTTGCATTTAACCGACATTAGAGATACAATATTTGTACCTTCTAATTTTGAACCTTAAGAAAATAGACGTCCAAATTTCACGGAGCTGGATATGCCCTGCGTCAAACTCACGCTCGATAAATTTCTCAAGGACCCTCAAGGCAGAACATTCTCAGATGTTGTTAATTATTCCGAGAAAGTTTTCGAAGCCGTCATTGATTTTTTTACAGATGAAAAAAGGCAGATTCGAATGGAGGACTCTGAGATTCATCATGATCGGCCTCCTTTAGCAGGGGTTATCAGGGAGCTTGAATCACACCCGGTAATTGATGAGTTTTTAGAAGAGGCTCCCGCCCAAAGAAGCACGCGATTAAGGCAGTCAGTTGGCGTTGTGGTTCGAATGATA
>JAJDAX010000321.1 GCA_029261615.1 Nitrospinaceae bacterium | reverse complement strand
CACACAGCGAATGTCTCAGCTTGAAGAGATTGGCGATTCTTACAAAGGTGTCGAAAAAACTTACGCCATACAGGCAGGCCGGGAAGTGCGCATCATCGTACTGCCCGAAACCATGAGCGATGATGCAGCCTCATTACTGGCCAAAGACATCGGCAAACGCATCGAGAAGGAAGTCACCTACCCCGGCGAAATCAAAATCACGGTGGTCAGGGAATCCCGTTTCGTTTCCACTGCCCGCTAACTCCTTGCGGAGCCAAGCGGACTGACCGTATTGAAGCAAAAAAAGTTTTGGAGCGCATCGCTAAATACTCCCTGTTACCCATCCGACTAGAACCTGAGCACCACATTATTAAATTCTTCTCACTATAATCATGGACGAAACAAACGAACTGATTCAAATCCGGCACAACAAGCTGGATGAATTCCGCAAGGCTGGCATAAATCCTTACATCAACCGATTCAAGGTCACCCATCAATTGGGACCTGTTCTTGATGAGAATCAGGGCCTCGACCGGGAAGCTCTTGACGAAAAAAAACAACGGGTCACCGTTGCCGGGCGCATGGTCAGCAAGCGCAAACATGGCAAGTCCTCGTTCTGTCATATTCAGGACGGCTCAGGAAAACTGCAGGTTTTCATTCGCCAGAACGACATCGGAGAAGAAGCCTATGATCTGTTCGGAAAATTTGACATCGGCGATTTCATCGGTGTCGAGGGCACCGTCTCTCTCACAAAAACGGGCGAGATCACCGTCTTTTCCACAAAGATCACTTTGCTAACAAAGTCCCTCTTACCGCTTCCCGAAAAATGGCACGGCCTGAAAGATGTCGAACTGCGCTACCGGCAACGCTACGTCGACCTCATCATGAATCAGGAAGCCCGCGAAGTCTTTGTTCAGCGTAGTGGTGTTATTCGTTCTATCCGCGATTTCTTAAATACCCGCGGTTATCTTGAAGTTGAAACTCCTATGATGCAATCGATCCCAGGGGGAGCTACTGCAAGACCGTTTAAAACGCATCACAACGCTCTTGATATGGAATTGTTCCTGCGTGTTGCACCAGAACTCTATTTAAAGCGCCTGGTGGTGGGTGGACTCGACCGCGTCTATGAAATCAACCGCAATTTCCGTAACGAAGGCATCTCCACCCAGCACAATCCAGAATTCACCATGCTGGAGTTTTACACGGCCTACGCCAATTACGAGGACCTGATGGACCTGACGGAAGACCTGTTCCGTTTCATCGGACAAGAAGTATTTGACCGCCTGAGCTTCGACTGCACTTTCGAAGAAGGGGGCCAGACTCATGAGGCCACCATCGATCTGTCGCAGCCATTCACACGTCTACCTTTCAGGAAGTCCCTGGTCGACATCGGCGGGGTTCCTGATGAAATCCTCGATGATCTCGATCAGACCGCCGCGTTCGCAAAACAGCATCACATCCCTCTCGAAAAAAGTGATAATCTAGGAAAGCTGTGGGGCAAACTTTTCGACCAATTCGTCGAGACCAAATTGGTGCAACCCACCTTTATTATCGATTACCCGCTGGAATTGTCTCCGCTTTCAAAAAAGAAGGAAGACGATCCATCTCTTGTAGAGAGGTTTGAATTGTTCGTCGGCCGCAAGGAACTGGCCAATGCGTATACCGAGCTCAACGATCCCATCGACCAGAAACAACGGTTTGAGGATCAGGTCAAACAAAAAGAAGCCGGTGACGAAGAAGCGCACGGAATGGATTCCGATTTTATCCGGGCGCTGGAATATGGCCTGCCGCCCACAGCAGGTGAAGGAATCGGAATCGACCGGTTGGTGATGATGTTCACTAATTCACAATCAATACGCGACGTCATATTTTTTCCTCAACTCAAAAAAGAAGTTTAGCCTCTTACCGGTTCGGTAGATTAAAACCGGCACCCAACTCACCTCCCAGGCTTGCATGAGCTACGAACTGCAAATAAGCTGGCGCCACCTGCTATCACGTAAATCACAGAAGTTTATTTCCCTCATCACCTTCATCTCCATGGGGGGTGTTGCTTTGGGAGTGATGGCGCTCATCGTCGTGATCGCCGTCATGTCGGGCTTCGGCAAAGACCTGCGCGATAAAATCCTGGGCACCACAAGCCATGTGGTGGTCACCAATGTGACACGGGATGGAATCGTCGGTTACGAAGACGTCATCAAACAAGCCATGTCGGTCGATGGAGTTCAAGCCGCCGCCCCCTTTGTGCTAAAGCAGGTGATGTTGACCCATAAAGACAACACCGTCGGAGTGGTGCTCCGCGGGGTCGACCCGGTTCTGGAAAAAGAGACCTCGGACCTCGATAAAAATATCATCGACGGGCAGCTTTCATTTCTCACCACAGGAATGCCGCAGGAAGACCCTTCAGCCCAACCGTCCACCCGGCGCGGCATAATTCTAGGCAACGAACTGGCACGCTCACTCGGGGTCTTCACCGGAGACGTCATCGGCATGGTCTCGCCTGCTGCCCGCATGACACCGCTTGGCCTAATCCCCAACCTGCAACTGGTGCAGGTTGTCGGACTGTTCGAATCGGGCATGTACGAATACGATTCCAGTCTGGCTTTTATTTCTCTTAAAACCTCACAAAAAATTTTCCGTTTAAAGGACCGTGTCACCGGTGTTGAAATAAAGGTCGCTGATCTGGAACGGGCAGGTGAAATCGCGGAAGAGTTGCAGGAAAGTCTCGGCTTTCCTTACCATGTTCGTGACTGGATGCAGATGAACCGTAACCTTTTTGCTGCTCTCAAACTTGAGAAAACGGTAATGTTCATCATCCTTATCCTGATTATTCTCGTTGCTGCATTCAACATCATAAGCACTTTATTCATGGTGGTGATGGACAAGGCAAAAGACATCGCCATATTAAAATCCATGGGTGCATCACGCCTCAGCATTATGAAGATTTTCAGCATGCAGGGATTGATCATCGGCCTGACCGGTACTGGAGTCGGTGTGATCGCAGGCTTCAGCATAGTGCCCAACATCAACGAAATTGTGGGTCTGCTTGAAATGACATTCAACTTCAAAGCATTCCCAAGCGATATTTATTACCTGAACAAACTGCCCTCGGAAATCCAGTATATGGATTCTTTGAAGATCATCTTGTTTTCCATCGGCATCTGTTTCCTCGCGTCGCTCTACCCGGCGTGGCGAGCTTCGCGATTGGACCCAATCGACGGCCTGCGTTATGAGTGATTCTGCAAACAACCTGGCTCCGCTTTTAAAAGCACGAGATATCCAGAAAGTTTACAAAACAGAAGAAAAAGAGTTGACCGTGCTTTCCGGCACCAGCCTGGAGATACAGGCGGGTGACTTGCTGGGCATCATTGGGGCATCTGGCTCCGGGAAAAGTACCTTCTTGCATATCCTCGGCGGGCTTGACCGTCCGCAGTCGGGGCAGATATTCTTCAAGGAGCAGGATATTTTTGCTCAGTCCAATGGGTTTCTTGAAAGGTTCCGGAACCACAACGTCGGTTTTGTTTTTCAGTTCTTCAATCTGCTGTCAGATTTCACCGCCATAGAAAATGTAGCAATGCCCGCCCTGATCGGCAATCGGGATCAGAAACAAGCTCAGCAGGAGGCGGAACATTTGCTTGAACGGGTCGGCCTCAAAGACCGCCTGAATCACAAACCCGGTGCCCTTTCCGGTGGAGAATGCCAACGCGTGGCTTTAGCGCGCAGCCTCATCAACAAACCGGACGTCCTGCTGGCCGACGAACCGACTGGCAACCTTGACACAAAAGCCAGCGAATCCTTTATGGATCTTGTGAGGGAACTCAACCAGGATGCCGGACAAACATTTGTCATTGTCACTCACAGCCAGAAGCTGGCGCAGAGTCTGGACCGTACCGTTCTCTTGAAAAACGGGACGATCAGTGACGTTGACCGGGACATCATTTTGTAACCACAAAAGAGGACGTATGAAACTTCAAGAAATTGTCGATCTCGTGGGGGGATCGGTTGCCGGGGATGAAGGAATGGAAATCAAAGGGGCTTCCGGACTGGAGTTTGCCGGCTCCAGCGACATCACCTTTGTATCTGAAGCAAAACACCTCCCCGATCTTGCCAAATCCAATGCCGCAGCCGTTTTGATCAAGGAAAAAGCCAATACTGACAAAGCCCAGATCCTCCATCCCAATCCCGGCCTGGCGTTCGCTCAAATTCTGAACCACTTCAACCCGACCGAAACACCGGCTCCCGGTGTCCACCCCAACGCCCATCTTGCAGACAATGTAAACCTTGGCACGGACGTCACTCTTTGCGCCAATGTTTCGATTGGGCAAGGCTCAACCATCGGCGACAGAACGGTGCTTTATCCGGGAGTGGTGGTTGGAGACCGATGCAAGATCGGAAGCGACACCATAATTTACCCAAACACCGTTCTCTACAAGGAAACGGTAGTCGGCAATCACGTCATCTTGCATGCGGGTTGCGTAATAGGAGCCGATGGATTCAGCTACACCCAGGATGATAAGGGGCGGCATGTCAAAATTCAGCAAATCGGCAAAGTGGTCATCGAAGACCTTGTCGAAATCGGGGCCAACACCTGCATCGACCGCGCCGCATTTGGTGAAACTATCATTCGCGAAGGTGTCAAAATCGACAACCTGGTCCAAATCGGCCACAACTGTGATGTTGGCAGTCATTCCGTTATCGTGTCTCAAACCGGGCTTTCTGGAAGTTGCCGACTCGGGAAACACAATATCATCGCAGGCCAGTCGGGGATTTCCGATCACGTAACTCTTGGGGATCAGGTCACCCTGATGGCGCGCACCGGCGTATTCCGCGACATCCCGGAAAGCGGCACTTACGGCTGGGCTCCTGCCATGAAGATGGTCGAATTGATGCGTTTCATGCCCACACTGCTTCGCCTCCCCCAACTCGCCTCCCAGGTAAAAGAAATGGAACGCCGGTTAGATAGAATTGAAAAGCCCTGATCGTGCCTGATACAATAAGAAGGTAGAAAACGATCAGGGCCAATTCCTATTGTTCGAACCTGGCTCCAAATTTGGATTTGAATATGAAGTCACGATCACTGATAGCATTCGCACTTTGCCTGTTCTGGATATTGAATCTCGGCGCGATCCGCGTGTTGTCTCCTGAGCAACTCAGCGTGTATATCCAGAAAAAGCTACGCTTTAACGCGGAAACCCTGCGTTTGAACGAAAAACAAATTGGCCCGGAAGGCGCCCGGTTTCTGGCAGGGTCTCCTTTTCTTAAAAAAGTAAAGCGACTTCTGATTTACAAGGCAGGGATTGGCGATGAAGGTTTGCAATACCTTGCCGAGTCAAAAAACCTGGACAACCTGACAGAACTTTTTGTTGAAACGGACCACATCACAGACAAGGGAGCGATTTCGCTGGCCCGGTCAAAACTGCTCACCAAACTTGAAGTCCTCAATTTATATAATAATAAGATTGGAGATGAGGGTGCAAAAGCACTGGCAGCCACAAAAAATTTACCCAATCTTTTAACCCTGAATTTGAATTATAATCAGGTGGGAGACCGGGGAGCTCGATTATTAGTAGAATCCCGGCCACTTGGAAAATTAAAAACACTTGAACTCACCTACAACAGGCTTGGGCCCCAGGGACTTCTGGACCTTGAAGTTTTCCGCTTTAAAAGAAGGCTTGAGACCTGGCATCAGGAAGGTCGTTTGTCGAACCTGAACAAATATTACATTGGAGACCTTGGTCTGAAACTGCTGTTGCAGTCGCCCTATATAAAAAATCTTGATGAGTTGAACCTGAGCCAAAATCAATTGACCGATGCATCCGCCGTTGCCATTGCCAATTCGCCAAACGTATCTCACCTCAAGGCGCTTGACCTTTCTGGAAACCAGATCGGGGACCGAGGGGCCGAGGCGCTGGCAAATTCGCCTTCATTGAAAGGACTCAAAAGTCTCGACCTCAATTATAATGAAATTGGCAATGAGGGGGCATTTGCCCTGGCACAGTCCACTGTGGTACAGCCACTGGAAACACTCAAGCTCGGGCAAAATAGAATCGGTGACGATGGCGCACGAGCACTTGAAGAATCACCAAACCTTAAAAACCTGATCTATCCTATTTTCGGGTACTATTAGGACAATCGCTTCACCTTTCAATCAGGCCACTATGCAACAGATTCTAGAATTTGAGCGCGAATTATATGCAGTCGAAAACCAGATACGCGAGCTGGTTTCGTTGTCCCACATGTATGAAGGGGTTGGCGATATCACGCACGAAATTGCGAAACTGAAAAAAAAGCTTCGACACAAAAAACGCGATGTGTTCAACGGGCTCAACGGCTGGCAGAAAACACAAGTGGCGCGCCACCCGGGTCGTCCCTATACTCTCGACTATATCCAGTATCTGTTTCGAGAATTCACAGAACTGCACGGGGATCGGCATGGAGGCTATGGCCCATCTGTCATTGGTGGGTTTGCCAAATTTGATGATCGATCGATAATGGTCATCGGTCACCAGAAAGGCCGGGACACGCAGGAAAAAATAAAACGAAACTTCGGCATGTCTCAACCGGCAGGATATCGCAAAGCCATGCGCCTTATGCTACTCGCCGAAAAATTCAACATTCCTGTCGTCACGTTCATCGACACTCCCGGGGCCTACCCAGGCATTGATGCCGAGGAAAAAGGACAGTCAGAAGCAATCGCCCGCAACTTGCAGATCATGGCTGGCCTGAAAGTTCCATTGATCTCGATCGTAATCGGCGAAGGGGGTAGCGGTGGAGCACTTGCCATCGGCATGGGAAACCGGGTGATGATGTTGGAGCACGCTATCTATTCCGTCATTTCGCCAGAGGGTTGTGCGTCCATCCTGTGGGACAATCAGGAAAAAGTAAAAACCGCCGCTGAAGCCTTATGCATGACCGCTCAGGATCTGCTTCACCATAAAATCATAGACAATATCATCACGGAACCTTTGGGGGGGGCGCATCGTAATCACAAACGAGCGGCTATCCTTCTGAAAAAAGCCATGCGTCCCCACCTGAACGAACTAGTCGAAAAAAAACCCGACGAACTCATTGAACAGCGCCAGGAAAAATTTCGCAGTCTGGGTGTCTTCCTGGAAGAAGAGGTTTAAAACGGGCCTGAAAGTTCGAGACCAAACCCCTCCAAACTAAACTTGTAATTGCGTCTTGAACAGGCGGGAATAAATAGAATCCGACTCAAGCAACTCCTGATGCGTGCCCGTTTCGGCAAGCACTCCTTTTTTCAAAACGAGGACTCGGTCGGCTCCTTCAAGCGTTGACAGACGATGCGCGATGATGAGCGTCGTCCGATGTTTCATCAGGCGGTTGAGCGCTTCCTTAATTTTCGACTCTGTTTCAGTATCCACGGATGCCGTGGCCTCATCCAGAACAAGGATGGGCGGGTCTTTCAAAAACACGCGAGCCAGTGCCAGTCGCGTCCTTTCACCACCGGAAAGCTTTACGCCCCGCTCGCCTATCAGGGTGTTAAATCCTTCAGGAAGCCCATCGATAAAATCCGCCGCATTGGCCGCTTCAGCAGCCCGACGAATCGCCTGGCTGTCACCGCTGAGGTTCCCGTACCGTATGTTCTCTTCCACCGTTCCATTGAATAAAAACGGATCCTGAGACACGAGACCAATCTGTTCCCTTAAATACGACAGACTGAGTTGTTTTGTATCGTGACCGTCGATCCTGATACTTCCCCCCTCAGGATCGAAAAATCGCATCAACAGTTTGACGACCGTGGATTTACCCGACCCGGTATGCCCGACCAGTGCGATCTGTTCTCCCGGTTCAATCTGGAAAGAAACTTCATGCAAAACGGGCCGATCCTTCACATAAGCGAATTGAACCTTGTCGAATTCAATCGAACCTTTTACATTCGTCTCAGGTAACATGGGATTCTTTTGCTCCTGAACTTCCGGCTCGGAATCCAACACTTCAAACAATCGTTCACTTGAGGCCAGAGCATGTTGAAGCATGTGGTTTAAACTGTGCAGTTGATTGATGGGAGTGTAAAACAATCCCAGGTAGCCGATGAAGGCAACCAGAGTGCCGACGCTGATCTCGTTGCCGCGCACAAGACCCACACCATACAAAATGATGAGCACGGTTCCCATGGAACCGAGAAACATCATCGTCGGAGAGTAGACAGCCCACAGGCGCATCACTTTCAATGTACCCTTGCAGTAGGCATCGCTCCTCTCTTCAAATCGTTCAATCTCGTGAGATTGCCGGTTAAATGCAAGAGTCTCCTTCATCCCCGAAATGGTGTCTTGCAAAATACCGTTCATTTTGGCCGCACGCTCACGCACGTTGTGATACAGATCATGCGCCCGTTTCGTGTAGGCCCAGGCTCCGTATACCAGAAAAGGAATCGGCAACAGGGAGGCCAGCGCCAGTTTCCAATGCCAATAGAGCAAAATCGCCATGATCCCCACCAGCGTCAGCACAGCAGTGACCAATTGTTCCATCCCATCGACGAAGATCCGCTCAACATAGGTCACATCATCATTGACCCTCGACATGATTTCGCCGGTAGACCGCTGCTCAAAATAGTTCAACGACATACGCTGCAACGCCCGGTACACGTCCGACCGGATGTCAAACACCACACTCTGCTCAAGCGTATTGTTGATGATAATTCGTTTGTAGTTGGCATAGTTCCGCCCAAAATAGGAGGCGACCAGTGCCACCACCAACAGGTAGATCAGATTGCCTCCCTCCCCTTCCACCAAATAATCGACGATCAACTTGATCAGCCAGAGTGGCACGAGGTCAATCAGAGTGGTCAGTACGGCGAACCCCAGTGTGAAGACAGCCAGTCTTTTATAAGGCTTCAGGTAAGCTAGAATTCTCATTAACGATTTCATAGGACCAACGTCTTTCTCACTGACAATAATTCGAGAACCATGTTATTTTTAGATGGCTAATCCCACCAAACGACTCAATAATTTTCCTTAAAGGTTCACCGTTATGGAATATCGCAGACTGGGTTCAAGTGATTTAAATGTTTCGGTCATCGGCTTCGGTGCCTGGGGGATCGGCGGTGCTCCCTTCTGGAGCACGGAAGGCGATCACCCGTCACTGTCAGCAATTAAAAAAGCCTTCGATCTTGGCATCAACTTTTTCGACACCGCGCCGGTCTACGGCTTTGGCCATTCTGAGCGGTTGATCGGCCAAGCCTTAAAATCCGTTAGGGACAAGGTTATCATTGCCACCAAATGCGGACTTCTCTGGGAAAAAGAGCAACTGGGGTCCATAAAAAAGGTGGCAAAGGCCGATTCAATCTTTAAAGAAATCGACCAGAGCCTTGAGCGGCTGAACACCGACTACATTGATCTCTATCAGGTCCATTGGCCGGATGCCGATACACCGCAGGAAGAGACGATGGAAGCGCTTTTAAAAATCCAGCAGCAAGGCAAAATACGACACATTGGGGTCAGCAATTACAGCGTCAAACAAATGGAAGCCTGTTTGAAGGTCGGCCCTGTCGTCTCATTGCAGCCAGAGTACAGCCTGTTACAAAGAAAAATTGAAAAAGAGACCGTACCGTTTTGTCTGGTGCATGATATTGGCATCATTGCTTACAGCCCACTCGCTTCTGGAGTCCTGACAGGAAAATATGATAAATCCACGCGCTTCAAAGACTGGAGGGGCAAAGGGATCCTGGGAGAGTTCACTGGTGATGCGTTTGTCCGCAACATTGAAAAAGTCGATCGACTCAAGGAAATCGCTGGAAATTTAGAAAAGACCTGTGGTCAGACTGCAATAAACTGGGTGTTACATCAACCTGGCCTCACTACAGCTCTGGTTGGTGTAAAAAACCCGGCGCAGATGGAAGATAACATTGAGGCAGTTGGCTGGAAACCTTCTGAAGAAATCACAAAGGAAATCGACCATCTCTTCGCATCTGGAGTTTGACAATTAAAATCCTGACCTTTTTCTCTGTCAGGGAAGAATGGTCACGATCGATCCATCCTTGCCAATAATTTTCTGGAATGGGGTTCCGTTCAGGCCTACATCTTGACTCTGATAGGCCAAATTCAGTTCATTGGCATTTTGTTTCAGGTTTTCAAGTTGACCCGCAAGTTCAGGATTCTTCTCTGCCAGGGGTTCGACCGCTTTATCCAGAGTGCGCAACACTTCAGAAAGTTTTTGTTCTTTCAGATAAAATGTTGTCTGTTTATGTTCCAGGTTTCCCAATTGATTTTTTAATTTCGCGATATCCCCGTTCAGGTTCCGCTCCATCGCTTCAATATTTGCCTGGGTAATGCTCTGTAAGTGATTCAGGTTGTTCTGAAAACTTTCCAACTGCGCTTGATACAGGGCATTACTCGAATAGAAAAACGCCACCATCAAGACCACTACCCCGGTGTACAACATTATTTTGAGTACGGTGGTTTCGCGTTTACGAGCTTCCAGGTTTAGTGAAAGCGTACGGACCTCATCGCCGAAATTCAGGATATGAGACTGCAATTCCCGGGCACGTTGTTCTAACAGCTTTGCAGATTCGCTGACCGCCGGATCATTTTCAATAATAGGCTCCGGCGGGGAATCTGTTGTCTCTTCAGGAGTGGGTGAATCGGAATCTTTCTCGCTCATTATCTTGTCTCCAGATGGCAGTGAAACGCTATTGTTTCATACCCGCGTACTCAAGGTAAAGGTCGATCAACTCATTCCCGAAAAAAATCGAGAGAAGGGTTGCCAGCACCAGAAACGGCCCGAAGGGAATCCGGGTCAAAAACCTGATGCGTTTCATGGACATCCCCAGTGCGCCAAACAGGGCACCAAGCAGGGAGCCTCCGAAGATGACCACGAAAACCTGTTGCCAGCCAAGAAAAGCACCCGCCGCCGCAATATACTTAATATCGCCGCCACCCATGCCTTGTACCCCGCGAGTGCGTTGATACACCTCCGCAAGCAAGAGGAAACTGCCGCCGCCCACCAAAAGCCCGATCAATGAATCTGCCCAGCCGTGAAGCCAGGTGCCTGCCGCCAGTCCATAGACAATTCCGGGTAAGGTGATCTTGTCAGGAATGATCTGGTGTTCAATGTCTATCATGGTGATGATCACCAGGGGTGGCATGAGAACCAGATGCAGAATGCTTTCTACGGTTGCTCCAAACTTCCATACCACCGCTGCCATCAGCAAACCGGTAACCGTCTCGACGATTGGGTAACGGATAGAGATTGACTCCTTACACGCCCGGCACTTCCCACCAAGGAACAGATAACTGAGTACGGGAATATTGTCGATTGCAGCGATTGGAGTATTGCACTTGGGACAATTAGATGGGGGAAAAGACACCGATTCTTTTTTTGGCATTCGGGCGATACACACGTTGGAAAAACTCCCGAACAGCATTCCCATTACCATGGCCGCAAAGACCCATAACCATTGAGGCACCAGTTCAAAAGCAGTCATTCAAAAATATCTCCGCAGAAAAACTGTCTTTTTTTCATGGCAATAATTCCTTCACCGTGCGGTATACCGTCTCCGCCTCAAATCCCTTGCGTCCTAGGAACCCGGCCAGCCGTCGCTTTACGGTCTGCGGAGACAAACCTTTCCAGGCAGGCAATTTTTTTTCGGCACAATCCCGAGCCAGTTTTGACTCATCGAATTCCTCGAACAAGGCATCCAACGCCTGGTCAATGAGATGCTCATCGATTCCCTTATTGACCAACTCATAACGCAGGCGGAAACGTCCCATGCCCTTTGACTCGGTCCGGCTCCGCGCATAAAGCTCAGCGAACCGCGCGTCATTGAGATAGCCGAACCCGGCAAGATAGTCAATCACCTCTTCAATTACTTTAACGGAAAAATCTTTCTTGGCAAGGTAAGCACGCATTTCACTGACGCTCCGGTCCCGATAACCCAGATAACGCAGAGCCGCTTTTTTCGCCCGCTTTAAAAACTCATCTCCGGTCATGACCGGGCCCTATCAGGACGCTTCGGATTGAGCCTTTTTACCACGGCGTTTCGGCTCATCAGCGGAAGGCTCTTCCCCTCCAGTCTCCGCCCCCTCCTCAGGATCACCTTTGATCAACCCCAAACGCTTGCGCAATTCGGTTTCGATTTCGGCAAACATATCCGGATTTTCCAACAGGAAGTTTTTTGAATTTTCCCGGCCTTGGCCAATCCGCTGGTCTTTATAAGAAAACCAGGTACCGCTCTTATTGATGATGTCATTGGCGACACCGAGATCAAGCAGGTCACCGACGAGAGAAATCCCTTTGCCATAAATAATATCAACCTCACAATCCTTGAAGGGCGGTGCCAGTTTGTTTTTAACTACCTTCACCCGTGTGCGGTTGCCGATTACCTTGTCGCCATCTTTCAGAGCAGCGATACGCCGAATATCGATCCGCATTGAAGAATAAAATTTTAGAGCGTTACCACCGGTTGTTGTTTCCGGACTGCCAAACATGACTCCAATTTTCATACGAATCTGATTGATAAAAATCAACGCGGTATTTGATTTATTAATTACACCGGTGAGTTTGCGCATGGCTTGCGACATAAGCCGTGCCTGCAGACCCATGTGGCTGTCACCCATGTCACCATCAAGTTCAGCCTTGGGCACAAGGGCAGCAACCGAGTCGACCACAATCACATCCACCGCACCAGAGCGTACCAGCACCTCGGCAATTTCAAGCGTCTGCTCCCCGGTGTCGGGTTGCGACAGCAACAGGTCGTCAAGGTTAACTCCAAGAGCCTCAGCGTATTTTGGGTCGAGTGCGTGCTCCGCATCGATGAATGCCGCCACCCCACCCAACTTCTGTGCTTCCGCAATAATATGGAGAGTGAGACTGGTCTTCCCGGATGCTTCCGGACCATAAATCTCAGTTATTCGCCCCTGGGGAATGCCTCCAATACCCATGGCATTATCAATGGCTATAGAGCCTGTGGAGATCGCCGGAATACCCTCCAACGCCTGCGCCTTGCCCAGCCGCATGATCGACCCTTTTCCAAACTGCTTCTCTATCTGGGAAAACGCTAGTTCCAGGGCTTTATCCCGATTATCATCACCCGCCATGTTCTTCTCCTTTTATCTTTGGATTCATTTTATTTTTTCTATCGGTAAACTCCCCAATGGGAGTTCTTCTAATACTGTGTATTGGGATCCCGCAGGCGACAACTGACTTTTGATAAGAACAATCTGCGTCACCTCGAACGACACTTTCTCGATGTTATTCTCCGCAGCCACTTCCTCCTTCAACGCCTGCACATTTTTCAGAGACTTGATTCTCGCTATGGTCAGATGCGGAGAAAAGGGCCGAGCTTCATATTCAAACCCGGTACCGTGTAAAGTCTCGTCCACCTTATTGTGTAATTTCCCAAGCCGACTTTCACCATCCGTCAGGCCCACCCACAACACGCGCGGAGTTCCCTTTTCGGGAAACAGGCCGGGCTCACCAAGGGACAGAATAAAAGGTTGAGAGGATGAGGCCGCCGAAGCCAGGGCATCGGCCACTTCAGGAACCCGGTCGGGGTTGATATTTCCTAGAAACTTCAGGGTTAAATGAATATTTTCCGGTCGAACCCAGGAGGCTTTCAAGTCGAGGGGCA
>JAJDAX010000320.1 GCA_029261615.1 Nitrospinaceae bacterium | reverse complement strand
GTTTCCTTTTCGGTAGTCGTTTTTAATTTTTGCTGACGCGTGTCCCACGTTTTATGGAGAAATGGCCACAACATATTCAATGGAGAGCCATTAGCTGGAGAAACATTTCCTTCAGAGTCCTGAGGTGCATGTCCAAAAAGGTGGAGCTGAGATTTAGCCCGCGTGGTGGCTACATAGAGCAGGCGTGCAGCTTCGGAGGTATCCTTTTTAGTATTGATACCTTTTACGTATTGATAAAGAGGAGAGGGATCGGTGCCGGATTCTTCTATTGGAGCAAGTAGTAAGGAATTTTTATGAGGTAGCCAGAAAACAAGACGGTTTTTTTCTGGAGATGTCTTTCTTCCAAGTCCGGGAATAATGACAAAATCAAATTCAAGCCCCTTGGCCTTGTGCATTGTTATTAGTTGCAAATTACAATCGCTGGAAGCTGCGGTGGAGAATATTTCCTCAAGTCGGCTCTCAAACCCTTGTAAATTTAAATCATCATTGGTTTCCAGAAACCGATCCAGTTCATCGAAGAATGTTTCTATATCCTGTCTTGAAGAGTCAGGTATATAGGCCGGTCCCCCAAGCCTTATCCATAAAGCCTCCAGAGTATTTCTCAATCCGGACGTCGCCAGTTTTTCGAGAGCCGGTTCCATTATTGAAACAAAATGTTCAACTCGAAATTTGCCATTTTCTGATAGTTTGTCTTGTCTGTTTAAATCCAGTAAAAGGGTCCAGATTGAGATCCCTTTGGAATCCAGGCACAATTCATGAAGGTCTGTCATTGAAAGGCCTGCCCAGGGTGCCCGTAGGACAGAAAGCCAGGCAATTCGATCCATTGGTTTTACAATAGCCTGAAGGAGTGACAGAAGGTCGAGAATTTCCCAGCGCTCAGATAGTGGATCAATGTCTTCCGCTCGGTAAGTAATCTTCCGGTCACGTAAAGTTCTGGTGATGTTTTGTAAATGCCGTTTAGCCCTTGCCAGAATGGCGATATTTTTTTCTGGATCCTCTTTTGATATTTTTTGAATGAGGTCGGCGATATCGGCTGCTTCCTTCTCAAAATCTCCCTCTTCGTAAGAATGGCATTGAACTCCGGGTATTGGCAGTTCCTTTTGAAATGCCTGAGACGGGGTGTAACGGATTTTTCCTGAATCCGGATTCTCCTTTTTTGGAAACACTTCTTTGAAGCAAGAGTTTACCCAATCCACCAATCCCTTTTGTGAACGGAAATTGGTTGTTAAAGTGAGTTTTTCCAGAGGAAAATCGCCAATACCCTCGTTTTGAGTTTTTAGAAAAATACCGACCTCTGCATCACGAAAACGAAAAATGGACTGCATAGGGTCGCCTACAATAAACAGGGTACGGCCATCACCAGGTTGCCATCCAGCAGTAAGGCGTTTAAGTAACTCATACTGTTTGAAAGAAGTATCCTGATACTCATCCACCAGAATATGCTGAATTTTGTAGTCAAGATACTCCGCAAGATCAGTTGGTAAAAGGTTTTCATCCTGTTCATAAACTCCCAGCGCATTTATGGCGGACAAAGATATCTCGGTAAAGTCGGTGACCTCCCTTTTTCGGAAAACATCGCGAAGAGATTGTTCCAGTGGTTGGAGCGATTTGAATGTGGCTTCCAAAATGGCCCAATCGTTGTCTGTGAAAGATGGGTCAGGAATACTCCGAAGTTCATTTAACGCGGATTCGAGTTCACTGTTGTGCGACAAAGCTTCGAGAAGGGCACGGAAGGATTCTTTTTCCAATTTCAGGGTGGTTGGAAATCCATCGTTTTTGTTAGGTTTTTTGCGAAAGGTTCCCCCTGTTGTTACCAGCCTTATTGCTAATTCACGCCATTTGGGAATGTTCTCTGAGCTGGGCTCTGGGAAAGTTGTAATGCCCGTTAGAGGGGAGGGCTCACAGGGGTTTTCCTCGTTCAGGTTCTCAGCACTTATAGCAAGTAAATGAGGGAGGTCGCTCTTTACGAAATCAGGGAAAAGGGCATCTGCTCTTACCAATTGCTCTTGAAGTAATTCACTTAAAGTATGTTCAAACCATTGCCGATGAACTTGGGAGAGTTCGATGGATGAAAAAAATGGAATGATCCATTGATCCCTTTTTTCCAGTAAATACTGAATACGTTTCAAAAAATCCAGTTTGTTATTGTCGAGATGTTTTAAAAGAACTCTGATGTTATGTCCTGTATCGGAATCGTCCTCAGCCAGGGCCAGAATATTTTTTGCGGCCTCTCTGTAAGCACCTTTTGAAAATTCTTCTGGGTTCAGGGTTCCTCCCAGTTTGGATTTAAGAGGCATGTGGTGAACGATCCATGAGCAAAATGAATCAATGGTCTGTAGTTTCAGGCGTCCAGGATTGTTGAGTAAATTCCAGCCACGTTTTTTGTCCTGTTCCAGAACTTTCACTGCCAGTTTCCAGGAAGTTTGCAAATGAGCCTCTGCCGGTTGTTCTTTTGTGGCTGCACGGGCCAAGGCCTTGAATATCCGATCCCGCATTTCGCCGGCGGCCTTCCTCGTGAATGTCATGCAAATTATTTGCTCGGGTTGCTCCACCTTGCTCAAAAGGTTGAGGAAACGCTGAATCAATAACTCTGTTTTTCCTGAACCGGCGGGAGCTTGGACGATGAAGGATCGCTCCAGATCGAGGGCGGATTCACGGACGGAATGATCAGGTACTTGTGGCATATCAGGCCTGAGGGGTGAGGCGTTGTTTTAGTTCATCGACACGACACAGTGAAGCGTGCAGGCAGTTTCGGCAGGTGGCATCATCCTCAACGGGGGAAATGACCAGTTTCCCTTCTTTAAAATCCAGAGCGAGGGCCTTTAATTGATTGTCCCAATAATTGCGTAATTCCTCCCAGTTGTCACAGTCGGTCTCCTTCTTGTATTTAAGTTCCTTGAGGCCGGTGAACGGTATATTCTTCGAACCCGCAGTGTGAATATTAAATTCACCCTTTCTCACCTGAGCAAGAGCAATTCCATCAGGATTGAGGTGTGTGGCATACAGGGGAAGTTGGGGATCTCTTACAGGTTCTTTAAACCATGCGCCTGGCGTGACCTTCCCGGATTTGTAATCGATTAAGATCTTTTGGCCATCGGGGAGTTCATCTATTCGGTCAGCTCGAAAACGGATAACCATTCCTTCAAAATTAAATTTCTCCTTTTTTTCAATGGCCGCTATTTTGAAGTCATCTCGACTTAGCTCAAAGTTCAACCAGTCGAGAATCAGGCGAGTCACCCGATTAATTTCCATTTCCCTGAATCTGGGCTGGTTTTTTAATATTCGTGAAAAATCCTCTTTAAGCATGATGTCATTCATGATCTGGCTGATCAGGTTTTTTAAAGCATCGGATTTGGATAATTGCTCCAGGTTTGCTCGGGTTTTGATTTGTTTCCAGACTAATTCCAAAGCGAAATGGATGATGTTGCCCCGTTCCATGTATTCAAAATCTGTTTCAGCAACCAAATATCGATCCGCTAACAAGCGGTGAATTGAAAATGCACGGAACGGGCATTCTGCCTGGTTTTTAAGAATTCCGTAACCGCCCTGGATGGCTGATAGTAAGGCTTTGTTGATTGGCAAGTGTGTCGCGTCAGCAAATGTTTCCAGGGGAAGGATTGGGATACGGTCCTTGATTCGATGTGAATTGTCAGAAATAATTTCATGTTCAGTCAATTCTGACAATAAGGGGCTAGGTCGCTTGGGTTCTTTATCTTTTAATACGGAATAACTGAATACGACATTTGGAGCCGCTTTACTGAGCCGTGAGATTAAGGTCCTTGAAAATCTGTATTGTCTTTCAGGGGATGCGTAGGGGAGTTCCAGCTTGCGTTGCAGGTTAGCAGGAATAAAAGGGTTGGGTCTTAATGGTTCCGGCAATACATCGGAATCGCAACCCATAATCCAAAGACTGTCAAATGACTGACCGGAAGATTCTAACAAGCCCATTAGTTGAACTGGGGAATCCTCGGTGCTTTGCTCTTGAAAGGGGCGCGCCGGATTTGCAACCATACTTAATAAACAATCAGCGGCCTCAATCCTGGAAATATTGCCCTTGATAGGGTCAAGAGTCGCCAATTCGTCCAGACGATTCTCCCATTCAAGGTAGGCCTGGATTTCGCGAGAACTCAAACGCCGGGATTTTGCAGGCCAACCCAAACTTGATAATGTTTTTACAAATACCCGGGCCCATTCACTGGGAAGTTTTCGCGACTGGTACTTTTTATTCTGTTGATACTCAATCCATTTGGCTAAAAGGGCTTTGACGCTTTTATATTGCAAAGAGTCTCTCTGTGTCTTGCCCTCAGCGGGGAGAGTGAGGCTGCGCAATGTGGCAAGCATTACCTCAGGAGTTTTCTTTTTTACAAGACGTGTTTCCAGATCGTCTACCACATTTTCATCATCTGCTTCCGGCACAAAATAGGGGCTTCTCAATACCTGTATTAGTTTGCCAAAGGGCGTCGGTTTTGCTGAAGAGGCGAGCAGGATCAATGCCGGTGGAAACATGGATTCCTTGATAAGGGGCTGTCCCAGGGAAACATTAAAAGGTAGTTTGATATTTTCCCAGGGAAAGATCGATTCAGGAGCGAGTTCCGCCATCAGTTCTCTTTCCAGCAGAGTCTTAACTTCATCAAGTCTGGTGGCCACAATACCTATCCGACTTCCTTCCTTGAAGTTTTCTCGAACCCATCGGGCACACTGAATGACTTCCGTTTTGATGTCGCTGAACCGGCGGACGCCAATATTGGAATGGTCACCGAGTTCTAATTGGGAATTTGATTTGATGGCTTCCGGAAAAAACCGAATTTCATGGCCGGAACTTTCAAGAACCTGAATCAAGCTTTTCAGAGCTGGAATGATTTCATCAAAACCCGCAAAAATGATTCTCCTCGGAAGGGTGATATCACTCGAAGCGATCATTTTTCCCAAATGCTTCATCAATTGGCTGGAGTCCAGCGCCCCTTGTTGTTTCAGAGCGGCTTCATAGGCTGTTTTCCAGCGGTAATAGGAGCGGGTTTCTTCCGTGCCGCAAAAACCTTTTTCAATGAAGGGAATTTCGTATTGATGCAAAAGGGAATAGGCTTTTGCTGCCTCTTTAGCAGCTCCTCTAAGGGTAAGAGGGTCCAGCTTCATGAACTCCCGGTCCGATTCTAGAAGAATTTCCCAAAGAGTCTGGCT
>JAJDAX010000319.1 GCA_029261615.1 Nitrospinaceae bacterium | reverse complement strand
GTGTAGACATACTGAACCATCGACATGGGGTAGCCTTTTAACTGGTCGTTCTTTGGATCAATCCGGTCAAGAAATGTCCGGTCTTTTTCCACCTCGCTAAATAATACACTTCCCCACTTGGGCCAGTTTTGAAACAACACCAGCCAGTAAAATAGTATTTCCGGTTCCAGTTTCCTGTCCACATCCAATTGGGAATTGATCGCCTTGGCCAGCCTATATTGGTTGATGAGGCATTTCACGCTCCTCGGGCTGGCTTTAAGATCCATCACCAGAGGATTGAGGGACTGCATCTCCTGCTCGGCAATCGCCATTTTTACCTGCAAATCCTGCTGTTCAAGGTGAACCAATTCTGGTTCATCATCCGGGATACCTTCAGCTTGATTTGCCGCTTCACTGACTCCCATCAGACGTTTGATGTATTTTCCATAGACCCACGGCGGCGGCAATTGAAAAGGAATATGCACGATCTTCTGCAAAAAATATTGCCCATAAGCTTCTTTCTCAATGGCAGTGGCTTTGTCCTCCAGCATAAACTCGTACCGACTGGCGATCGCATGTGACACCACTCGCGAGTCCATTCCGAGGATCGTCACAAAGGGCAATCCTTCGAGGCAAAGGTGAACGGCCTCCAGGACCTCAACCACCCGGTCGGGCGAACAACGGTCGAGGTCGTCCAGGAAAATAGCGATCCTGATTGGCATGCCCTTTTTGTCATCCATCGCACCTTTCAGAAGGTCACGGATTAAATCGAGTTCATCGAAAGTCATTTGCTTGAACTCATCCCGCCCTTCCCCGCTGGTAATGCGATTTGCTTCAATCTGGCTCAAAAATGGATGTTTCCAGCCGTACCACATTTTCACCACCAGCCATCCCAACATCAGGCCCAAAGCGCCCAACCACATCAATAGTGATTCAGGAGTGATTATCCCTTCGATCAGACCAATTTTCTCACCGGCCTCAGTGATTGTCCCTTCGATCAGACCAATTTTCTCACCGGCCTCCACGACACCTAAAAACTTCAACATTTTATGCAAGGGTTCAGTGAGGGTTTCCGGTTGAGTGATACCAAAAAATGCCAACGTGCCGGTCAACCAGTTGTGCACCTTCTTGCCGGCGGCCATGGCCCGCGTCTTCATTTTGTTTAGAAAGTGGATATACCCACTGGGCTTGAGAAGAAGCAATAAACGCAACCGATCCCAGGGCGTAAACTGCTTGTCCAATGCCATGGCAACCTGTGTAATCAAACCAAACCAAAGCGACGACGGATCCTTATAACGCCAGGGGTTGAACTCGACGCTGGGGACCCTGGGTGAGATCATTTCCCGTAGCTGCAACATGAATGACGATTTACCACTACCCCACGGCCCGTAAATCCCCAGCGTGAGCGGTATCTCGGTATTGGGGTGGGTGATCAATGCCGCAAGGGCTTTGACATATTGCTGACGGTGGAGGGAATCAATTTTTGAAGGTTTGTCCGAATGGGCGTGCTCAGCTGTAGGTTTTATATTTTCCCCGGAAGCTTTCTTGTCCCTTTTGTCGAAGGCTTCTTTTTTGGTAAAAGGACCGGTTCCCGGCATTGAGGCCTCTGAATCGAACTCCTGAGATTCATTAATCTCATCAGTGGACCATTTTTCCTGCGAACTATCTTCAAAAGAAAATTCAGGCTCGTCTTCAAATGAAGGGGGTTTCATACAATCACCTCATCAAAAATGCAGATCGCATAAATTATTTCTGTGAAATCTATTTTTGCTAAATCAAATTGTATCCAAAATTATACAAACTATCCCTGCGCTTCAAAATCGTCTTCACGCAGTTTTGCGGTTCCATCTTTCTGCAAAACCCAAAGCTCTTTATGGATAACACCGCTGGCCTTGTTCATTTTCCAGCCCGCTGTCAGTACAGCGCTTGTGGAATCGATTACTTCAATTTTTGGGTCGAGATATTCAATGCCGGTCAATCCTTCATCCATAATCCTTTGCCAAAATGCCTGGATATGAGATGTCCCGGTAAAGGTTCCAAATGGTCGAGCCTCCATGACAGCATCACTCTCGTACTGGGCAGCACATCCTGCTGCATCCCCGGAGTTGAAAGCTGATTTCCATTGTTCACTGGCTTTCTTAACCGCTTCAATCACAACATTGCTTTCTTCATTGGTTGTCACTTCGATGTTTCCTTCCCCTAACAACTCAAATATTTACGTGATGCCCATCACAAAACCCAACCAGAAAAGGGGGTAATTTCGGCATGCCGGGGTCCATCATAGCACGCGCGAGTGCCATTTTGGATTACCAATATAGCTATCCCAGGTTTTTCCCCTGTGGCGTTTTTCACAGGTGAGATCGTCTATTAGGCTTCAGCCAGCGGGCTACTTGCTGATGGTGAACTGGTCGTAAACCTTACTACCCGCAGGTTCGCCATCGCAGGGGAGGGGCACGCCGTTCCAGAAATCCTTGCGCGCTTTCCAGCGGGGGTTTCCTTCGGCATCAGGTCCGGGGCAAACCCGGTGCGTCGTCGCCTTGATGGCGTGTTCGTCTATTTCGAGATGCACAAAATGATGAATCAATGCGCGCACTTCAGAACGCTTCATCAATTCAGGAGGAGCGGTGTGTTCGGCATCGCCTTGAACATCCGCCGGAGGTTTGAATTTGGCTCCACCGCCACCTGATACGACAACAACCGGACCTTTCCCCTGTTCGTACTCTGTTCTGGCTTTTGGCGACGGATCTTCCTGACCTTTCGGGGAAAATCGTTCGTAGGAATGTTCGTTGCCCGCCAGAACCAGATCGGCACCAAGAGCCGCCAGGGTATCCAGCCATTGCTCGCGCCAGGGTTTGTACCAGATGGTGGTGATCGGCGGATTGTGCAACGCGACGATCACCCAGTTGCCTTTGCGCTTGGCCTCGTCAACCAAAGGTTTCATCCACGGTGTCGGGTCCTCCCAGGGAAACGTGTTCACCACAACAAATAGGGCATGCCCGAGGCGAACGACCCCTTCGAGGCTTCGCGGTTGCGGTTGAGCAGGAGCAATGGTGTCGAAGGGAGAAGCCATGGGTGCAATCCCGTCCCAGCAACCGGATGCTTTCGGCTTGTTCTTTTTCGGAGGAAGATCGTTGTCCCCGGCAACAAATATCCTGACAGGATAGGGACGAACAAGAGTCATTCGAATTTCCTGCAAATACTTTTGCGGACAGTGGTCTGGAAACATTTCCGGCTGATAAACAAAATCTCCGAGATGCAGCAACACATTCGGCTGAGCTTGACGCATGGCGGCCTGCACGCCCAGAAACCCGGGATGATAGGCACGTTCACCAACACCAGTGTCTCCAACAACCGCCACGGTGAGAGGACCTTCCTCATGGGCTGTGGTGGAGTTCGTCCAACCCGCTACCAGTAAAAATAAAAAGCAACCTGTGAAAACTAAACACCATTTGTATACACCACTAAATTTATAGGGAGCCATTTTCCAACCCTTCCGGCAAAGTTTGTACCCAGAGTTTAATTTCATCGCGCACCCGACGGTAATGAGGCAACGCTTCTTCATCTGTTGAAGTCCCTTTAGCAAGGCGCGGTGGATCATCAAATCCGCGATGGATCACTTTCGTCTTTCCCGGAAACCGGGGACAGGTCTCGTCGGCATGACCACACACAGTGACAACATAATCGAAAGTGATGTCTTTTAGCTCATCAACGTGTTTGGAATGTCCGCCACTGATATCGACACCCGCCTCTTCCATAACCTGGCAAGCCAACGGATTCATGCCGTGCGGATCGACCCCTGCGGAATACGCGGTGAACCGGTCACCTTTGAGTTCACGCGTGAAACCTTCTGCCATCTGACTGCGACAGGAGTTACCCGTGCAAAGAAACAAAATTTTTTGAGTGTCTGTCATAATTCCAACAAAAAAATTTTTGGGAGAATCCAGAAGCTATCTAAGTTCTGTGGAAATAGTTTATCATTGAATGCAGGGATAGGATAAATTCCAAATGCAACCATCAGGCAAAAAATGATCCATAA
>JAJDAX010000318.1 GCA_029261615.1 Nitrospinaceae bacterium | reverse complement strand
TGGGTCTTCACCATATTCTTCATCCCACTTGTCAAACGTGAGCAGTAATTTGTCTTTGCAGTGAATCAGGTCAAAAAAGAAGCTTTGTATTTCTATTTTGGCTGCCATGAATTATTCCTGTCAGTTGAATGATTGAATCCTTCCTCGCAATGAGGCAATTGAGCAATATAGAGATATCATATCTTACCCCGACATCCAAAACGATCACCTAAATCCATTTGTTTGATTTTTCCCATAAATTGCCTTTTACAGAACTCAGGCATAAGCTAAGCTTCCCTACCTCCCTCTCGTAATAATTGGTTTGAATTGAACGGGGGTGATAGGGTATTTTATTAGAATTGAATATGTCCGTTTCCCTTTTAGGACCCGCGACAAATCCACCCAAAAAAAACACCTTATGGCTGAACGATTTATAGACAACGAGAATGGCACTATCAGCGATACCAAGTACAAGTTGATGTGGTGCAAGGAAGACAGTTACCAGATGCGAGGCAAGTGGTGCAACTGGAAGGGCGCGAATAAGTTCACAGCCTGGTTGAATGAACAGAAGTATGGAGGGTTCGATGATTGGCGTCTTCCAAAAAACCAGGAGTGCCGCAACCTGTACGACCACGATTCAAAAAACACGGATTACAATGGCGACATCGTGCATATTGATTTCATTTTTCCAGAGGGGTGTGGCTCCACCTTCTGGTGCCAGGAAGAAAATGGCATCAATGCCATGGCTTACAATTTTTACAGCGACCGCGGGTATCTGATTCGAAAAACGGCAAAGGACGAATCCACTATGTCCGCCAGAGCAGTCCGATCTACCGGTAAAGCCAAAGTAGCAAATCGCGTTTCGAACTCCGGGCGCAGCCGCAGAGAATAATTGCTGTCGACCTGGTCTCTTTCCCTTCACTCCGAGAGCATCCAATTTCGGACATCATCCTGAATTCATCCACCAATAGAATGGGACTTCACCGCGCTACCATTGCCGAAATAAATCTTTCGGCACTACGCCATAATTTCCAAACGATACAGGGATTACTCAAACCCGGTGTGGAAACCATGGCAGTTGTCAAAGCCGATGCCTATGGTCATGGAGCCTTCCCCTGCGCCAAAGCCCTGATCGAAGAAGGGGCCCATTCATTAGGAGTCGGCATAGTCGAAGAAGGTATTCTAATTAGAGAACAGGGAATATTGGCTCCTATCCAGGTGCTATGTGGGATCTTTCCTGAGGAGGTCGACGATCTCATCCGGTTCAACCTGACCACAACCCTCTCCACCCCGGAAATGGCTAAGGCAATTGCCGTTCGCGCTGAAAAATTAAACACACAGGTTGGGGTCCATATCAAGATCAATACCGGGATGGGTCGACTGGGGATTCCCCCCGAAGAAGCGATCGATTTTATTGAACAGGTGCGTTCTCTGAAAACGCTTCGTATTGATTCTTTGTTCACCCATTTTTCGACGGCGGATGAACCGGACCCGGATTTTACTCACAAACAATTGCAGATCTTTGAGGATGTTCTCAGTCAACTGGCTTCCCGAAAAGGTTTTGTTCCAAAAGCGCACGCTGCCAACAGTTCTGCCTTACTCAAGCTCCCCGAAAGTCAGTTCAATCTGGTCCGGCCAGGTATCCTTTTATACGGTGCCCTGACCTCCCCTGACCTGGAGCCCTACAGAAAAGTATTGGAGAAACAAGCAACATCCTTTCAACCCGTGATGCAATGGAAAACCCGAATACTCAATCTAAATAAAATCCCGGACGGCTCAGCCCTGAGTTACGGGAGGAAATTCACCACCAGAAGAAAAAGTCGGATCGCCACCCTGCCAGTGGGGTATGCCGATGGTTTACAAAGAAGCCTTTCCGGAAAAATGGAAGTATTAGTCCAGGGAAAGCGAGCCCCACAGGTAGGCGCTATTTGCATGGACCTTTGTCTGATTGATGTTACAGATATCCCGGAAGCTAAAGAAGGCGATGAGGTGGTCCTGTTCGGGGTACAAGGGGACGAGGCCATCCGTATTGAGGAAATGGCGGGGCTTGCTGATACCCTTCCTTATGAAATCATGTGTTGCGTTGGCAAACGGGTCCCGCGAGTATATTCTCCTGAATAAAGCGACGTATTAAGGCCTCAATTCGCTAAGAGATCTCACCCCATTTTTGAAACACCAATCGCGAATTCCATTGATGACCTTGATGGTCGCGCAGGGATCAAAAAAATTGGCCGTGCCCACCTGCACCGCATGGGCTCCCGCGATCAAATATTCCAGCGCATCCTCCGCCGTACGAATCCCCCCGATCCCAAAGACCGGAATCTTGACCGCTCTGGTAGTGTGGTAAACCATCTGAAGAGAAATAGGCTTGATAGCGGGTCCGGATAAGCCTCCGGTCAAATTGGCCAGATAGGGTTGCCGCGAATCAATATCCATGACCATTCCCACAAATGTATTGGTGAGTGACAGGGCATCGGCTCCAGCAAGTTCAGCCGCCAAAGCCGTCTCTGTGATATCGGTCACATTCGGTGAAAGTTTTACGATAAGAAATTTATTCGTAGCTTTGCGGACAGCTCCAACAACCTCTTCAACAAGCTCTGGCCTGGAGCTAAATTGATGCCCACCTTCTTTAACATTGGGGCAGGAGATATTCATTTCAAGAGCATCCACTCGATCCTCAAGCGATAGTGCTTCCGCCATTTCTACATATTCGCCAACCGTGTTTCCAAAAAAATTACAAATCAACCGGCAATCATATTGGTGAAGGAGGGGCAGTTTTTCGTGGGTGAATTTTTCCAAACCTACATTTTCAAGGCCAATGGCATTGAGCATCCCAGACTCGGATTCGACCACCCTTGGAACCGGATTGCCAATTTTTGGTTTGAGGGAAAGGCCTTTTGTTGAGAAACCGCCCAGGGCATTCAAATCAACAAAAGGGGTGAATTCAAGCCCGTATCCAAAAGTGCCAGAAGCTGCAACTACAGGATTATTAAGGGAAAACCCTCCCATTTTTACTGTGAGGTCAAGATTCGGATCAATTGGGGCCATGATGTTCCTTTTAAGGACCGTCTATCAAAAACCATGAAACTTCTTAAACAACAAATACTTGTACTTGACACTTGATTTCAGGGTAAATATAATACCAAAGAAATCAATAAGTTAAAAATTGGTTTATTTAACATTAGAAAAATCAAACATTTAAAAAACAGGAACCCAAACAAGTTTGGGGTCAAAATTTCTAATCCCTTGGAATTCAATTGGTTTTAGCATCAGTCTGAAACTGCCAACAGGATTAACAACCTACACCACTGGGTAATGCCATGTCCATCAATCTGACCTTGGAAAAACCGGAAGCCACCACCGAAGAACCTGCCGTTCGTTACACCAAACGCATCGATGACCTGATTGAAGATGCCGAGATTGAGGCGGAGATCGAAGCCGAGCGTAAAGT
>JAJDAX010000317.1 GCA_029261615.1 Nitrospinaceae bacterium | reverse complement strand
CGCGGTCAGAAAATGGGTCAGGTATTTCTTCACCTCTTGCTCCCCCGAAGAGTGTGTGAAGTCTAACCAGGCAGGCCTTCTGGCTTCCGGATCAACCTACTCACCGCGTCTTCCCACCTCTTATAAGGCAGTGACATCCTGCGGTTTTCGTCCTCGGTTACAGCGGCGGGTCCGCGACGGAATTGCACCGTCTTTCCTATACGCCTGATTAAAACATAGTGTAATGCTGTCGTTGTCAATCTTACCAGAAGGACTGGGGCAGTCAATGTTTATCGAGGTTTGTTCCCTTTCGGCCACAAATTCTATGGGTTGGAAAAGAATTCGCTGATTTTATTTAGATTTGGCCCGGTGACTTCATGTCCTTGATCTGTTTCTAAAACATTCACGTTGTGTCCCTGGCCTTTAATTTCATCCAGGGCAAACTCGGCTAGAAAAGAAGGCACCACGTCATCATTTAAACCATAGATACCGAGAATATTGCACGCGGGTCTGTCTGCCGAGGGAGCGGCTTCTGGTAGTTCCGGAAGAAATCCGCAGATAGCAGCAGATTTGTGGACCGTATGAGTGCCCATAAGTGAGTACACCAGAGCCGCAGCGCCCCCCTGGGAAAAGCCCCATAGGTGGATTTCACATTTTTCAGATTTGCTGGCTGCCCAGTTGAGTGATGATTCAATAAGGTTTTCAGTAAATTCCAAAAACTCAGTTACTGTTTCTTTCTGTTTGGGGCCGTCCTTCCACCAGCTCCAAAGACCATCTCCGGCATCAATTGGAGCCTCGGGAAATAAGAATGCGGTATTTGTGAGTTTTAGTTTGCCGGCATGAATCAGCATATTCTCCGGGGTGGAGTCTGCCCCATGGAAACCGATCAATATTCGAAAGGGCTGCGACGAATCAATATCACTTTCTCCAACGATTATTTTTTTATTGTTCCATTCGGTAGTGGTGTATTCCATGGTCACGATGATTCCTTTGCAATGAGTTTCCAAATAAAAGTTTCCGCTTGTTCCCTTGTTGTCACGCTTCCCAGTACGCGAGCCTCCCGTAATTGTTCCAGAATGGTTTTGAATAAGGGGGAGGGCTTCAGGTTAAAAGAATCCTGCAGGTCATTTCCCGTTATGAGGGGTTCTGCTTTGGTTGCCGGTAAATATTGATTGATAAAAAATTCGAAACTGCTTCTGATGAAAATACTCCAATTCTCATTGGGGAGGTTTTCAGATTGGATTGACAGAGCTGCAAGAAGTAAAGCTTGCGGGAATACTTCTTCAAAGTCGGTGCAACTTTGGTAAAGCAGAGCTTCGGGCGGCAGGGTTTCTGCTTCTTCCCAGTATTGATGGATCGCCCGGCAGAGTTGTACCGTTGCGCTCACATTTTCAATCTGTCGATTGCTGAATTTATAGAGCTTCATGAATTTATTAGCTGCCTTGGAATCCAAATGAGCAAACAGAAGAGAAATTCCGAACTGGGCGCGTTTGGCGTTGTCATTCAATAAATCCAGATAGTATTTTTGATGCGCACTCAAGGGGAAATGTGAGGTGTCCCAACAGGTTTGATAACTCGTCCAATTGCCAAGGAGGTTTTCAGCGTTTCGCAAAATGATTCCGGCATTGTTCATGAGTTCGGAAAGTAACCCTGAACTTAGCAGGCCGGGAATATTTGGATGTTGGGTGCTGAAGAGTAACAGCAGCTCCTGTGAAATGCGTTCACTGGAAATGAGATTGATGCGATGGCAATTTTCTTTTATTGCTACCATGGTGTCCGGTTCGATTGTGAATTCGAGAACGGCTGCTTGCCGGAAAGCGCGCAGCATGCGTAAAGGATCATCCCCAAACGGGTCTCCTGGAAGCATACGAACGATCTGGTCTTTTAAATCCTGAATTCCCTTGAACTGATCTATCAGCTCTGTTTTTTCGTCGAGGAAATCCCCAAGCGGCTGGGCCAGGGCATTGATAGTGAAATCTCGATGCGCCAGGTCTTCTTCCTGTGTTTCACCCTGGCGAGTACAAAAATCACAAAAAAATATTTTGTTAACAGGGACTCGAAGCACCTCCTGACCGGGTGCATCGTGGAGAACGACACAATTGGATTGGATATGTTTTGAAAACCATTGAGCCCAATATTTTGCATCACGGCATATGAGGTCGATGTCACGAAAGTCACGACCGAGCCAACGGTCTCTCACGGTGCCACCTGCAACGTACAGCGCATCTTGTTGTTCTGTCGCTTTATTTGCAAGATCGCGCAACTGTTTTTTGGTCCTTGTGTCCATGAAAACCTATTGTCCAGTTGTGGAATATGAAATCAACCTAAAACGGTCTTGGAAGATTTAAATGTCGGTATGTGATGTGAGGTTTTAGAGGGGTAGGATAGGGTCAGGAGCCCCAGCCAGCAGTCAGTTTAACTTGCTTGGAGACGTAGATGGCATCGTCTTTTTTGACCAGATGGATATCCATCTGGGTCAGCGCACCCACAATTTTTTGTACGTTTTGGGATGGAGGGCTTTGCGGATCTTTGATCAGGAAGGGGATCATCTCGTCAACCGAGTCGTGGACCCGGTCGCTCTCAACCAGATAACCTGAAAAGCGCGTTTCCACTTCGAGATATTTTTGGGCCAATTGGGCGATATTGTCTCCCATGGCAAGATCCTTTTTCTTGCGGACCCGGTTGAGGACCAGATGTGGCCGGTAGTTGCGAATGATCGTGTTTAGTTTTGCCAGAGCGTCTTTGTCCTTGTCCAGAACTTTCATGCGCAGCCGGTTGATCTCAAATATTTCTTCCTCGGACCCAAGGTGCCGGGAGTAGTCGGTTACATCGTGGATTTCCCGGTCATCACTGAAGGCTTCGCTGATTTTTCTGAACAGTCCCGTTTTGATAAAGCTCAAGGTGTTCATGGCAGAAGTCATTTCTGGCGTGCACACAACGACCTTATCATCTGCGAGGTTAAAAAGATCCATGTTGGCTGAGGCATTGCCGGGTGCGAGGTCGAGAAATGCCATGTCCGCATCCAGTTCCCGCACCAGGTTGTGGACTCGCGACAATTGCTCTTCATTCAGATTGGCACTTCCTGGGAGGTCCCCGGAGCCGCTCATGAATTTCAGATTGTCGATGCCGGTATTGAGCAGAAAATCTTCAGGATCCAGATCTTTCTGCTGGAACAGATCTTTGAGTCCGTATTTCGGGTTGCTGATTCCCAACAGTGCATGGAGATTGGACGCACCATAATCGGTATCCACCAGAACGACTTTCATCCCACTGAGTGCCATCGCAATGGCCATATTGGTACAGAGCAGGCTTTTGCCAACACCGCCTTTGCCACTGCCAACGGCCACAATTTTCAGATTGGAGGTCATCGTTTTTTCTTCTCCATACCAAAAACCATGGATTCGAGAGATG
>JAJDAX010000316.1 GCA_029261615.1 Nitrospinaceae bacterium | reverse complement strand
ATTGCCCGGCATGACCAGCTTGACCTTGTAGCCTTTGATCTTGCCTATCAGAGCGTAGGCGATTCCGGTGTTACCGGAAGTCGAATCGAGAATGATTTTGTTCTTGGTCAATTCCCCGGACTTTTCCGCATCTTCGATCATTTGCAGTGCCGGGCGCGACTTCACTGAACCGCCGGAGTTTTTCCATTCGGCCTTGGCGTAGATTTCGATTCCCGGCAGGTCTTTGGTCAGGTTGTTGATTTTAATCAGCGGTGTATTCCCGATATCATCCAATGCCGATTGATTGGTGATGAGTGGGCAAGTCGGGACGTTGATTTCCTCTGCACCGGAAATCGTTGTCGGCTTAATGTTGTCTATTTTTGACTTGGACATATTCATTAGATTGTTTTGAAAGCAGATGGTTCCACGAAATTAAAAAAAAATGCTTTAAAGGGCCAAAATCCCTGGCCTGGTTAAAGCAGTTTCACAAAGCCTTAGCGGGTTCCCCCGGCAATGGCAGGTATAATTGAAACTTCATCACCGTCTTTGATAGAGGTTTTTTCACCATCCAGAAAGCGGATGTCTTCTTCGTTCACGTAAATATTGATGAAGCGACGTGGAGATCCGCTTTCTTCACAGATGCGTTCCTTGATTCCACCGAACTGGGACTCAAGGTTGTTAAACATTTCTTCGATCGTGGTTCCCTCAGCTTCCACCTCGGCCTGATTGTTGGTCAACTTCATTAGAGGGGTCGGGATTCTTACTTTTACTGACATTTCAATTCTCTCCTTCAGACCGCCACATGGCTGGAATAATGTTCTTCGAATTCTTTCATATTGGGTTGGATGACTACAGGCATTTCATGCTGGCCATCCAAAGCTTCGAGCGTCTTCAATCCGTTGCCGGTAATGCAGATAACGGTTGATTCATCCGGTTTGATCCGGCCTTGCTCGATTAACTTTTTAGTAACGCCAACGGTAACACCGCCTGCCGTTTCCGTGAAGATGCCTTCGGTTTCAGCCAGAAGCCGCATGCCTTCGATCACTTCGGGGTCTGAGATATCTTCCCCCCAGCCACCGCTTGCTTTGGTGGTTTTGATCCCGTAATAACCGTCCGCCGGATTGCCGATAGCAATCGACTTGGCGATGGTGTTGGGTTTCACGGGAGTGATCATTTCAGATCCGTTTTTTATGGCCGTTGTAACCGGTGAACACCCGGTAGCCTGCGCTGCAAAAATTTTACTGGTGACCTTGTCGATCAGGCCGAGATCTTTGAACTCGTTGAAGGCTCTCCATATTTTAGTGATGAGAGAGCTGCCTGCAACCGGAACGACAACGTTGTCCGGTGTTTTCCAGCCAAGCTGCTCGGCGATTTCATAACCGTAAGATTTGGACCCGTCACCGTAATAAGGGCGGATGTTGATGTTGACGAACGCCCAGGGGTGCATCGCCGCCACTTCACTGCAAAGACGATTCACATCGTCGTAGCTGCCGTTGACCGCAATCAATTTGCTGCCGTAAACGAGGGTGCCAATAATTTTTCCAACTTCAAGTCCGTCAGGGATGAAGATACAGCTTTTGAGCCCGGCTTCTGCCGCGTGTGCGGATACAGAGTTTGCCAGGTTGCCGGTAGAGGCGCAGGAAACGGTGTCAAAACCCATTTCGATTGCCTTAGTCACAGCGATAGCCACAACCCTGTCTTTAAAGGAAAAGGTCGGGTGGTTGACGGAGTCGTTCTTGATATAAAGTTCTTTCACCCCGAGCGCTTTGGCCAGGTTTTTTGCTTTGACCAGAGGGGTATAGCCTGTGTGGTGGCCAACCTGAGGATCGCCATCAATGGGCAGAAGAGGGCGGTAGCGCCACATAGAGGGCGGACCATCCTGAATGGATTTTCTGCTGATCACTTTCTGGATCCCTTCGTAGTCGTAGTCGACTTCAAGCGGACCAAAACAGTATTCGCATACATGTATAGGGAGCTTTTCGTATCCCTTATTACATTCTTTACAACGTAATCCTTTTACAAAACTCATTCAATTAGCCTCAAACGAAAATGAACCTCGCAGGTTGTATCCCTGCAGCTGTGTTACCAGAGGTCTCTTTTTAGAAATATTGATAAAAACTGAAGTATCGTTCTCCAGTGTCAGGCAGAATGACCACCACGTTTTTTCCTGAACCTAATTCTTCGGCCACTTTATAGGCCGCAGCCATGGCCGCTCCGGAACTGATGCCAACCAGCAGGCCTTCCTGCGTGGCAAGGTTCCTTGTAAATTCGTATGCGTCTTCATCCGAAACCGGGTGAAGGTCGTCCAGCACGTCAAGGTTCAATACCTTGGGTTTGAATCCGGCACCGATTCCTTGAATTTTATGCGGACCCGGTGGGTTGCCGGACAAAACAGCCGATGTTAACGGCTCGACGCCGATCACACGGGTGTCTCCGTAATGTTCCTTTAAAACTTCGCCGGTTCCCGTGATGGTGCCGCCTGTGCCAATACCGGCAATGAAGGCATCCACTTTTTCACCTTCCATTGCTGCGATAATTTCAGGTCCGGTGGTTTTCCGATGCACCTCGGGGTTCGCCGGATTGTTGAACTGCTGTGGCATGAACCAGTCGGGGTTTTCCGCCAGGAGTTCTTCCGCACGTTCAATCGTGCCCTGCATGCCAAACTCGGCGCGACTCAATTCGCACTTGGCGCCGAAGGATTCCAGAATGGTGCGTCTTTCATCACTCATGTTTTCAGACATGACGAGAACGACATTGTAACCACGCACAGCACCGACCAACGCCAGACCAATCCCCGTGTTTCCACTGGTGGGTTCGATGATGGTGGCACCCGGCTTCAATTCGCCCTTGCGCTCAGCTTCCTCGATCATTGCCAGAGCAATGCGGTCCTTAACACTTCCGCCAGGGTTACGAGATTCCACCTTGGCGTAAATATTGGCACCGTTCGGAGGCACAAGTTTGCCCAATTTGACCAGAGGGGTATCCCCAATCAATTCAAGGGCAGTGTCTGCTTTGTCTTTTGATTTTTCCAAAACGCGAGTCTAGAAAGGGGTTGATGTCGTAATAAAAGCAAAAACGGTAATTATACGTTAACTCAGGCGAAATTCAAACCATTCCGGCAGAAAGTCTTGGTAGCCGTTACCTGCTTAACCTGTTTTAACACAAGGGATTATAGCATGGCACCCACCCGCAAAAACAGCAGGAATTTGTTTGAAATTGGCTGGAATTTTGGGTGCATGGGGAGATTTTGTGTATCAGACTAGCTTCCGCCGGGAGTTTTGTCGGCAATGGGGGGCACACTAAGGGTGGCAAGTAAGTCACTTGGATGACTGATTTGATTTC
>JAJDAX010000315.1 GCA_029261615.1 Nitrospinaceae bacterium | reverse complement strand
TCTTGCCTATGGATTGGTATTCGTGATTGCGCCCAGTAGCAATGACTTCCCCTTCGCAATCACATAAAACAAGATCAAAATATACGGTGTACGAATCTAATATAACACCCATTCTCTCGCAAGCGAAAGAGATAGCTTGAGGTGTTTTTTGAGTTAATGCGTCAACTATACTATTGTCGGTTGCCCACCAACGAACATCACAGGAACGCTCATACAGATTGCGATCAACTAAATCGATATTCGTAAGCGCTAAATCAGACAATCGAATTCCTCTAGAGCTAGTGGAAATATGTTCGTTAATTCGAGCAATCTCTTTAAAATCATTAGAAGACTCTTTCTCAAGTGCTTCTACTAGTACTGTAATTGCATCAGACAAAAGACCCATTTCCGAAGCGACAACTGAAAAAGCTGCACCAGATTGTCCTGCCCTGGCAGACTCAATTTTGGCATTAAGGGATAAAATATTTGATTGGAGATTAATTTTCTCTATGTCTCGGATGACCTTATCCAAATTAGCTGATAATTGAACGGTTAAAGTAGTAATGCGCTCAGGGCTGATATCTTCATTTTCTTGAAATTCAGTTTTCATATTAATTGCCTTTTTATCAGTTAATTAAGTATGTTTGGTATAAAAAAAGATGTTTCTTCATTATTTCAGAAGTTTAACCATACTTTCAGTTTGCCATAAGAAGATCAGATTTCATCTTGCAAATTAAGATATGAATAGCAGCCAACAAAATGGAATGGCGTCATTGTCTTAACTTTGAAATTAAGATATAGAGCCTATGAAGTGACAAACGAAAATAAAATTGCTATTTTGTAGCCAACCCGATATTTTGACACCTGTAATTTCTGTTGACGATACAGTCGATCTATTTTTACCGAGTTTTTTATAATCACGACGGTATTTGGCAGGCGTAGCAGTAAAAAGCCGCTTAAAAGATCGACCAAATGCTGCTTCGAATTGGTAACTGATGCTCTCAGCTATATCAATAATTAGATGGTCTGATTCTATCAAAAGACGACGATTTAGCTGCATTCACCAATATGCTAAATATTGCAACGGTGTCATCCCAACCAGCGTCGAAAATCGATTGACAAAGCCAGTGCGCGATAGATTGGCAATGGCGCACTGCACGGCCATGATTTTTAAGGGATAGAATGTAGAGTTTGTAATACCTTTAATACTCTTTGTGCCATTTTTACACTTAGTATCTGTGAAGGAGTAGGCGAAAGGTGAGCTCATAAGTTTTGTGGAGCGATGTAGTATCGATACAAAAATAATTCACTGTGTATTGAACAATGGTCAGACACCATGTCGTTTCCTAATCGTTCAAGGAGTTGATGCGTAAGATTCGTGCTACCAGAAAAATCACTCTAACGAACATCTCAACCGGACCATCCTACTTGTTGCTAACACAAGAAAGTCACCATTGGAAAATCGTATAATCTATGATTATCAGTCTATCTTCATTCACAGGCCTGATTACCCCTAATATGCAGCCGATATTAAGAGGCGTCGCGGCATAGGCGGAGTACGGAGAGCTCCCCACACTAATCGTGGCAACATTTCCTTCAGCCTATAGCGTCGATTGAAACGATATTGAAAGGTTGCTAGATGTCTCTGCAAGTGGTGCGCAGAAAGTTTATGGAACGTTCCAGCCAGTGCCGTTTTCAGATTTCCAAGGATGGTGTTAACCCAATCAAAGGCAGCTGTTTTATTTGTGTCACGGCTGTTTCCCACCACCAAGAAATGATGGTTAAAACCGGCCTTTTTCACGCCTCTGAAACACGACAACCCATCCGATAAAACAGATGACCCTACTTCCAGGTTCTTCTCCGACCACTGCTCTATTTCTTCCGTTCGAAAGCCCTTAATTACGCTCAACTTTATCTGGTCCGGCTTGCCTTCAACCTTAGAAACGGCCGCTAGAAAAGGCGTTTTCTTGGAAGCGCCACGTCCTCTTTTGCCGCCAGATGATTTGCCTCCCCAATAGGCGTCATCTATCTCAATATCTCCAGAAAGTGACTTACTTTCATCACGCTCCAACATAACTTGCGCTACCTTGTGATACATCAGAGCTGCTGCATTGATTCCGATGCCAAGCTGACGAGAAAGCTCCATTTGAGAGATGCCATTTTTACTTTGGGTCATCAGATGCATGCCCAAAAACCACTTCGTCAGCGGTAGCTTCGTACCATGGAAAATTGTGCCAGCTATAAGAGAGGTTTGATATTTACACTTGTTGCACTGTCGTTTTGTGCGACCTCTTGTCAGGCATGAAAAAGAGTTGTGCCCACAATTGCTGCATAAAAAACCATTTGGCCATTTGGCAGCTTCTAAAGACACCTCACATTGCACTTCCGTACCAAAATTATCCATGAATTCCGGTAAACTTAGACCTTTCTGAAATTGAACTTTATTCTTGCACATATTTAATCTATTGTTTTTGCGTGTTTTAATAGACACATATTTTACACTAAAACTGGCGGCTCTTAAGGGGTAATCAGGTTAATATTTGAATTTGACCCAGTTAAAACCTCTTTTAAGTTAAAAAAATACATGCGAAATACAGGAATGATTATCGTTAATTCGGGCCATGAGTCTGCGAGTAGGGTCGAGCCAGACGTTTACCTTGAAAACATATTTTTAAATCGCTCGCGTACGATGACTACACCGATACCAGACATAGAGTACCGTATCGTTGAATAAATCAACGCAAAAAGAGGAGAGCTGCCTACCATTCAATATTCATCGCCCATGGCAAGATATTTAACAAAGAACGACATCGGTCATTGTAACTTGCAATCTATGAGAATATTGAATGTGTACAAAGACTTGGTTCTTTTACATGGTGTTAGTGTAAGCCAGCTATGCCAGACTATTATGATAACTCATAGATAATTTGAATACGCCACTGGCTACAGGCTGGTGGCTTCAGGTTACGGCTTAAAACCAGATTAATCGGCCATTTGGCCGATCCGCAATAAGATTCGGCTATATTACCAATTTCTCAGATCAGCAAAAAATTACCCCTATACTCCTAATTCAACATCAAACC
>JAJDAX010000314.1 GCA_029261615.1 Nitrospinaceae bacterium | reverse complement strand
CGTTTATTCCCTGGCTCGGCTATTTCGATCAGATAGCCCGAACGGACGCGTTTGTTTTTCTCGACGACGTTCAGTACACAAGGCGGGACTGGCGCACCCGCACCCGGATTCGCACCCCGTCTGGCTGGATGTGGCTCACGGTTCCGGTCCAAACGCGCGGCAAGTTTGACCAATCCCTTCTCGAAACCCGAATCGATCACTCGACAGACTGGCGTACAAAACACCTGCAGGCTCTTCGCCACAATTATGCCCGGGCACCCTACTTCGATCTGATTTTTCCTGAGCTTGAAAATTCTTATAAAAAAGATTCGGCGATGCTCGTCGATTTCTGTCTCGAGATGCTGGCAGTAATAAATAAATTGCTGGGCTTAAAACCGCTCACCTACCGTTCTTCGGAATTGAACATTGAAGGTCAGAAAGCCGACAAGATTCTTTCGATTTGTAAGGCACTCAATGCGGATGAATACCTTACCGGGGATCTCGCACGGGACTATCTCAATGTCAGCGAATTTGAAAGCCAGAATATTTTGCTCAAGTATCAAGACTATGTTCATCCCGAATACAAGCAACACCATCCAGAATTTTACAGTCACCTTTCAGTAGTGGACTTGTTGTTTAACGAAGGTCCAGACAGTCTAAAAATTTTGACGAGCCAGATTCCCGGAAAACAGGAGGCAGTGGCCGCCTCATGATGACCTTCAAGAGTATTCAGAAATGGTTGCCACGCCTGTATTCGTTTTTTCCGTATCACCTCGCGTCCCGTTACGCTTTGCCGCCGGCGCATGCCTTTTTCGAAGTGACTTATCGATGCAACCTGCGTTGCGATATGTGTCATTACCTTGAGATCATTGAGGACACGGAGACCAATCGTAAATACCAGCAAGAGCTTTCGACCGAACAGGTGAAGCAGGCGATTAACAGCCTACCCGGTTTCAGTCTCATCACCTTCACTGGTGGCGAGGCTTTTATGAAAGCAGACTTTCTGGAAATCCTGAAGCACGCCACGCGCAAACACAAGGTGCACGTCATCACCAATGGCACCACGTTGGGTGAGAGTACGGTGGAGTTTCTGGTATCGAACCGGGTGAAGCGCTGGTGGGGCTCCGGAATGTTTTACATCGGTGTGTCATTGGAAGGTCACGAAGCGTTGCATGACAAAATCACTCAGGTTCCGGGTTCTTTTAGAAAAACCAAGGAAGGGTTGGAGCGACTCATCAAGGCGCGCGGGAAAAAGAAGTTTCCGCTGATCCACGTTACCTGTGTGATTGGAAAAGATAATGTTCAGGATCTTGTCCCGCTGTATGAATATGTCAGCGGACTTGGAGTTGAGGTCATGAACTTTGTGGTGAAGAATCCCGCGACCTACAACCATCACGAGGGTTACGACGATGCGGAGCAGTTAAGGTCTCCGGCACCCCCTGTGGAAGAGATCGCGCCCAAATTGTTGCGCGACGTGCTGGATCAACTGGAAGATAAATCAAAAAGTACCGCTACTCAATTGCGGTTTTCACCCAACTACATCACCACCAATGAAATTGTTCGATACTATTCGAACAAGAGTTCGTATCAGGATTACCGCTGTTTGATCCCCTGGACCAAAACAGCGATTTCGGCTTATGGGGATACCTTCAGTTGCCCGCACATTCCCATGGGATCGCTGCAGGATAATGGCGGCGCGTTGCCCTGGCAGGGTGAAAAAGCAAAGCAGTTTCGAGCCCTGTTAAAAGATGAAAAAATATTTCCCGGTTGTCTGGGATGTTGCCAGTCCGAGTACGCCGGTTCTGATTAAATTATACGGCGCGGCATAAGGTATGCCCGCTGATAAGGAACAATAGTTATGAAAGTCTTATTGTTAAGACCTGCGGCGGAAAAAAAGTCGATGGCACGTTGTATGCCACTCGGACTGCTCGCCATCGCTTCTGTGCTGAAGCGCGCCGGTCATGAACCGCGCATACTGGATTTAAGAATCAGCGAAGATCCGGATCAGGATTTAAAAGACTCACTTTCGAATTTTAAACCCGATGCAGTCGGTATTGGGGTGATGACCATCGAAAGCAAATACGGTTTCATTGATGCCGCGAAGGTAAAACAAATGGCACCGGGTGTCCCCGTCATCCTTGGCGGACCGCATTGCAAGCACGAGCCGCAGTACATTCTCAATCACAAGCAGATTGATGTCATGATTGTCGGTGAAGGCGATGTCACCATTGTGGAGTTGATTGACGCCATGGCGGAAGGGAAACCGCTTGATTCGGTAGCAGGAATTGCTTTTCGTCGCGACGGGGAATACGTCAACACCGAGGCACGTCCCATCATTCGTAACTTGGACGATTACGAGCAGGAATATGACCTCATCGACATGGAGGCTTATTTCAATTTTAAATGTTCCATGGATTTCTTTCCGGTTTACCGGAGCCCACGCTTCCTACCGCTGGTAACGTCACGCGGATGCCCGTTCAAATGCACCTACTGTCATGATATTTTTGCCAAGTCGATTCAATACCGAACAGCGGAAGTGGTGGTGGACGAAATGGAAATGCTGATCACAAAATACGGAATAGAAGAGTTTCATATCGTTGACGATACCTTCAATCTGAATATGAAACGCGCCAAACGCATAATGGATCTGATCGTTGAACGAGGCCTGAAAATCCACATCTCTTTTCCAAATGGACTGCGCGCGGATTTCTTTGATGACGAGTTGATCGAAAAAATGGGACGCGCTGGAGCCTACCGTCTGGCTTTGGGAATTGAATCGGGGTCGCAACGCATTCAAGACATGATTAAGAAGGATCTTGATATCTCCATTCTGCCGGGTGTTGTCAAAAAACTCAGTAAGGCGCACATCAGTGTGCACGGATTTTTTATGCTCGGGTTTCCAACGGAGACGAAGGAGGAGATGGAAGGAACGATTGATTTCGCCTGCAAGATGGGGCTGACAACAGCAAATTTTTCACTGGTGATTCCAAATCCGGGGACCGAGTTACGGGATTCGTTTATAGAGGAGATGGAATTGTCAGAGGATGGTTTTTCCGATTACTCGTTTGACGCAGCAGAATGTAACGCTTCACAGGTGGAAGACGAGGTGTTGATCGGACTCAAGCGAGAAGCCAACCGCCGATTCTATTTTACCGGCAAGCGTGTGATGCATGTTCTGGAGGCGGTGGAGCCCAAGTGGCTGGTCCGTTCCATGTTTAAAACACCGTTTGCATTGTTGTGGCGAAACGCCATCGCGCCGACCAACGCACCCACCGGACACGATGCCCAGATTCAGAATTAGTGCAATTTACAAGTGAATGACATGACGAAACCTTCGACACGACTGACATTACGCGGAGAAAAACTGACACCAGTGAAAGTGTCGGTGGTGATTCCGGTATTCAATGAATTGGGAATCCTCAATGAGTTATACGAGCGATTGACCCAGGTCATG
>JAJDAX010000313.1 GCA_029261615.1 Nitrospinaceae bacterium | reverse complement strand
CATCCTGCACATAGATGGGACGGTAACAGTTTCGGACAACGGGCGCGGCATTCCGACCGATATACACACAGACAGACAAATCTCCGCGGCAGAAGTGGTTATGACGGTATTGCACGCGGGAGGGAAGTTTGACAAGGATACTTATCAGGTGTCAGCAGGTCTCCACGGGGTGGGTGTCTCGGTGGTCAATGCCCTTTCAGAAACAGTGGACCTTGAGATAAGACGTGGCGGAGTGGTGTATCGGCAGAAATACGCACGCGGTAAACCACTGACTCCACTGGAAGCGGAAGGAAAAACAGAATCCACAGGCACGAAGCTTGTGATACGGCCCGATGGTGAGATATTTGCCGATGTGAATTTCAGTTTTGATGTTTTGTCGCACCGCCTTCGCGAGTTATCGTTTTTGAATAAAGGCCTGAAAATCCATATACACGACGAACGAGACGGTCGCAGCCATGATTTTTTCTACGAAGGCGGGATAAAGTCCTTCGTTGAGCATCTGTCAAAAAACAAGAAAGTGATCCACCCTCACCCAATTTACATCGAGAGAATCAAAGACGACTGTGTGCTCGAGTTGTCCATGCAATACAACGACGGGTATAACGAGGAGATGTTCACCTTTGTCAATAATGTAAACACCCGTGATGGAGGAACTCATCTCAGTGGCTACCGTTCCGCACTCACGCGAACGATAAACAGCTACGCGACCCAAAGCGGCATGCTCAAAAATGCCGGTATTACCTTGACGGGCGATGATATGCGGGAAGGGATCATAGCGGTCCTCAGTATCAAAATTCAAGAGCCTCAGTTCGAAGGGCAAACCAAGGGGCGCCTTGGTAACAGTGAAGTCAAGGGGATCGTCGAGCAGATGGTCAACGACAAGCTGGGTCAGGTATTCGAAGAATCACCACAGATTGCCAAAGCGATCTGCGCAAAAGTGATCGGTGCCGCGCAGGCTAGAGAAGCGGCCAAGAAAGCAAAAGACCTGGTACGGCGTAAAAGCGCATTGGAAGTCAGTTCCTTGCCAGGAAAACTGGCGGATTGTGCTGAGAAAGATCCAGAACGTTCTGAAATCTATATCGTTGAGGGGGACTCTGCAGGGGGTTCTGCCAAAATGGGACGAGACCGGAAATTCCAGGCCATTCTGCCGCTCAAGGGGAAAATCCTGAACGTCGAGAAAGCGCGCTACGACAAAATGATTTCAAGTGAAGAAATCCGGGCACTCATCACAGCGCTTGGCACGGGAATCGGAAAAGTAGATTTCAACATAGAAAAAGCGCGCTATCACAAAATTATCATCATGACGGATGCGGACGTGGATGGTGCTCATATTCGGACCCTGTTGCTCACTTTTTTCTTCCGTCAGATGCCGGAAATTATACAAAAGGGTTATCTCTATATCGCACAACCTCCTCTCTTTAAAACCAAAAAGGGCAAGCAGGAGGTTTATTTCAAGGACGAGAAAAAACTGTCGCAATTTCTGATTGAACAGGGGGTAGCCCATCAGGAGGTGCGCCCTTCAGCCAACGGAGCCTCTTACAGTGGACGGGAACTGGTGGAATTGGTCAATCAACTGGTCAAATACCGGGACTATTCAGAGACAGTAACGAAAAACAATATACCCAACACCCTTCTCAACCCAATGGTTCGACTCAACCTCATTCCAGACAATTTCAAGGACTTGAGACAAACGCTTCAAACTTTGTCGAGTTTGCTGGCGGAAGTGATCGATGTTGAACGCCAGGAAAAGATCGATATCGGTGATGGATTAAAAAATATTCCGCTGGTATTTCAAAACGGTGAGCAACTGGGTGAAGCCGAAACAGCTGTTTTTGCTGAATTTGGATTGGAAATGGAGGCGGAGGAAGGTACCTCCTTCCGCGCTAAAACGGAGCATGAACAGGAAGGCATTGATTTCAACGACCAGATACGAAGCGCCTCTTTGGAAATTTCTTTTGACCGGGAAAAGGATCATTACGTCGCAAGCATAAAAGGGCGCTGGTTAGGAAAACATATCAAGGTGGACCTCGGGGCAGAGTTCCTGAATACTACGCTGATTCAAAAACTGTTTGACCTTTATGAACCCATCCGGCAAATGGATCACCCTCCCTTCACCCTCACCAAAAAACAGGAAAGCACCGAAGTTGCTTCCAAAGAGGAATTGCTGTCAGCAATTCTTGAAGCCGGCAAAAGCGGAGTCGATATCCAGCGTTACAAAGGCCTGGGAGAAATGAACGCGGACCAGCTATGGGACACCACAATGAACCCGGATAACCGGGCTCTCTTGCAAGTCAAAGCTGACGATTTTGTGGAACTCGACATTCTGTTTACACGGTTGATGGGGGACGAAGTTGAACCGCGTCGAGAATTTATTCAAAAACATGCGCTGGATGCCAAGAACATTGATATTTGATTTATTGCTTTGCCTGCAACCTTAAGGCAACGGGTTAACGTGACCTCGAAAAACCTCCGACTTTAGAAAAAAAAATGAGTGAACTCATAGAAGGAATCAACATAGAAGACGAGATGCGAAGTTCGTATCTCGACTACGCCATGAGCGTCATCATCGGCCGTGCGCTTCCCGATATCAGGGACGGACTGAAGCCCGTGCATCGCCGTACCCTTTACGCCATGCATGAGGAGTCCAACACCTTCAACCGTCGTTATAAGAAGTCGGCGCAGATTGTTGGTGCTGTCATGGGTCGTTATCATCCGCATGGTGATTCAGCAATTTACGATACGATTGTTCGCATGGCGCAGAATTTTTCCCTGCGACAGCCGCTCATCGACGGGCAGGGCAACTTTGGTTCAGTAGATGGTGATTCAGCGGCGGCTTCGCGTTATACCGAAGTGCGCATGGCGGAAATTTCCCAGGAGATGCTGCGCGATCTGGAAAAAGAAACCGTTCAATTTCAACCCACTTACGATAGTTTGGGCAGGGAACCCACAGTGCTTCCTGCGGCGTTTCCGCAACTGCTGGTTAACGGAGCATCCGGTATCGCAGTTGGTATGGCGACCAATATTCCCCCGCACAATCTCCGGGAAGTGGTCAGCGCTACAATCAGATTGATCGACCAGCCGGAATCCACGGTACCCGACCTGATGGAAGAAGTTACCGGACCGGATTTCCCCACCGCTGGCATTATTCAAGGCACCCAGGGAATCCGCTCGGCCTATCACACCGGGCGCGGACAGGTTCGCGTTCGGGCTCGAGTTGAAATTGAAACCAACGAAAAAACGGAACGTGAAACCATTATCGTCCATGAACTGCCCTATCAGGTCAATAAAGCACGGCAGGTGGAGCGGATTGCACAGCTGGTGCGTGACAAGAAACTGGAAGGCATCTCCGATCTTCGCGACGAGTCGGATCGCGATGGTATCCGTGTTGTCATCGAACTGAAAAAAGGTGCCAACAGTCAGGTAATCCTCAACACGTTGTACAAGAACACACAGTTACAGGAAACGTTCGGCATCATCATGCTGGCCATTGTCAATCGTCAGCCACGAGTGCTCAACCTAAAGGAAGT
>JAJDAX010000312.1 GCA_029261615.1 Nitrospinaceae bacterium | reverse complement strand
GGCAGGGTCCGGTTGACCACATTGCCTCCAACATCAAACGTGTTATAAGCGTTTGCCCCGAGGGCAAAGTTGATATTTATTGTTCCCGTGTTCTGCCCCATCGCGAGTCGTTGCAGAAAGCGGAGATCTGACCGCATAATTTGCGCCGCCGAATTAATATCAATCGTATTCGTTGTGATCTGAGGGAGTGCCACTGCAGCAAGTATTCCCAACAGCAGTATGGTGCTGATGATTTCGATCAGGGTGAATCCGTTCTCAGAACGGATCACGCCTTTCCTTCTATTGATATTGCTTGCTAACCTGACAACGCGTTTCATATCAATTGATTATATGAGGGGATGGGGGAGGTGTCAAAAGCCCATAGCGTATTTTCCCGTCTTCGTTTTCCTACCACGCCAAATACAAGAAATTTGAGTCTTCCGCAGACGGCGAACGGGTGGCATCTTTAGAGTGTGCTCAATTGCTTTTTATTGCTCAGAAGTCGTGCGACTATTATTTTCACGTTAGTGGGTCTTTCGCAGACGGCGAGCAAACGATACCTTTAGAATGCGTTCAGTGGCTTTTTGTTGCTCAGAGGTCGTGTGTTTCTTGTTTTCACGTTAGTGTGTCTTCCGCAGACGGCGAGCAGGCGAGACATTATGGGTGTGCCTGATAGTTATTTGTTGTTCAGGTAAATATTGAGGAATATTAAAATCTTGTCATTTAAAGGCGGAAAATAGAATAAAATGGTAAAGAACTCCGCCGCCGATTATGAACACATAAAAAAACCAGATTAAAAACCTGCGAAACTTTTCGGCGTTGTCTTTTTGCCGGGTTGTTTGTGGTGACGGCATGGGGCTATAGTCCTTGGAATGGTACGGATCAAAAATTGAATTGTAACCAAATCAGTCGTGAAACTCTACGGGTGATTTTAAAGTGAGTGTTTAAATATCATGCGAATAAAATTGATCGAATTATGCGGGCCCCGTTGTACGGGGCTTGATGACGGGCAGAAAATATACAAGCTGTTATTTTCAGAATTAAAGGAAAAACGATCAGTCGAACTTGATTTCAGTGAAGTGGAACTGGTCTTCTCACCGTTTCTAATGGGGGCGTTGGGCAAGCTCCTCAATCACTTCGAAAAGGAAACCGTGATGCAGAGAGTGTCGTTTTGCCATATCAAGGAGGAGCACTTGAGAACTGTCAACGACTTCCTCAATCGGGCAGATCAGCAGGCGACAGAACAGTCGGACGCTGAAACCCTGCAAACCATGTTTGAGGAAGACGGTATCGGAGATGTTTAGGCGGATCCGTTTGCCTCACAAGCCGTGGCGGCGGATACGGTCGAGATATTGTTCGACTTCCTCAAGGCTGGGTTCCAGTTTATAGGGCACATCCTCGGTTAATGTTTCTTCGTCGGTGTAGGCGCTCAATAGGGTGTCCGAAGATTTTGTTTCTCCGGTTACGGTATCTGGCTTCTTTGATGGACTCAACAACCCTGAAAACATCCCTTTCAAATTCAGACTCATGATCGCCTCCGGTTCAATTGGTGTTACAGTATTTATCGGCTGTTTTCGTGGGGAAATTAATTGATACCGGTTAGGATTCGGTTAAACAATGAGTTTGATTTTGGAGGGGTTGGCAGTTGTCTTTTGGGGAGTCGTTAGAGACCATGAAAGACAACGGATTGTTTGATTATGATGGATAATGAGATGGTTCTTTATAAAGCCTATTCGCTGATTCCTTCATCGCGGCTGACTCTGCCGCATGAGGAGGAGGACATCCGCATTGACTGGGTGTGTTACTTAAGAGATGAAAGCCTGCCTTGCCACAAGTTCGTAAAAAATTTCGATGATTTAAAGAAGTCAGCTGAGTTAAACCATGATCTTAGATACTTGCGTTGGCTTCAGCAGCGCACTAATAATCTCTTGCAACATAGCGAGGTTGAGGAGTTAAAAGAGTATCTTTCCGAAAAGTACGGCCTGCCTGTTTACCTGGAAACCATTCCACTGCCAATAGACGTGAACAATCTTCCCTGGTTTAAGGAAGACTACGTTAACAGCATGATCATCCTCAGTGGTCGCGACGATCCATTCACGCTGTCGACCTGCATAATCGGAATGGTGGCCCCGTTCAAAAATATTTCCAGCGTCGACACGGTCAAAGAATTTCTGGCCGAGATCGACCGTCAGCAGTCCCGCAAAAAATTCCCGGGCGACTTGCATTGAATCGAATTCAGCTTATAAAATTTTGAAGGCCATCAGGGTGAGGTCGTCCGAGGGATCTTGTGGATGGCGGAATTGGACGATGGCATTCTGGATTTTCATGATCAATTCTTCCGGCGTGCCGGTGTGCCTCTTGAAAATCGTTTCCAGTCGGTCAAGGCCGAAAGGTTCTCGCTCTGTGTTAATGGCCTCGTTAGCGCCATCGGTGAAGGTCAATACCTGATCGCCGGATTCCAGCTTGAAATCCATGTGTTGGTAATCAATCGACGGCATGATACCGAGTGGGATACCGCCTTCTACAGCTTCCTCACGTAAATCGCCATTTTTTCCGGATCGAACCAATACAGGCGGATGTCCGGCATTGGCGGCGCTCACGGTATTGCGTTTGAGGTCGAGCATGAGATAAACGGCAGTGGCAAACATTCCTCTGCGTGAGCGACGGCATTGGATGTCGTTGACCTTCGCCATGATTCGCCCTGGATCGGTTTCGAGCTGTGACACGTTGCGTAAATCGCTCAAAAGCTGCGCCATGAACAAGGCTGCCGAAACTCCTTTGCCCGATACATCCCCCAATACCAGGCCCAGCCGCTCTTCGCCAAGATCGATGAAATCATAGAAGTCTCCGCCGACGAATTTGGCGGGAACACTTTGCGCTGCAAACAAAACGCCCGGAGGCGAGGGTGGTTTTTCCGGGAGGAAACCCTCCTGCACGAGTTTGGCGAATTCCAGTTCATTTTCGATTTTTTCTTTATCCAGCGTTAACTTCTGTACTTCCTCCTGGATTTTTTTGCGTTCGGTGATGTCCTGCACCGTTCCCACAAGTTTGATTGTCGTTCCCGTATCGTCCAGAACAGCTTCGCCTTTTCCCAGAACGTAGCGCACGGTTCCATCGGGCCACATAATGCGGTGTTCTTTTTCGAAGGGTTTCCCTGTTTTCACAGCCTCTTCTATTGTGCGGTCCACTTCTTCCCAGTCGGCGGGGTGCACCGCTTTTTCAAATTGTCCTGTGGGATTATCGAAATCACCAGGTTTATAACCCATGATGTGATAAGTCTGATCGGACCAACGCACTTCATCCGTTTTCATTTCCCACACCCAGTTGCCCAATTGGGCTACCTCCTGGGCTTTGGATAAATCTTCCTTGCTCTTGCCCAGCGCAATTTGGGCGGACTCCCGCTCGGCAATTTCTTTTTCGAGGCGGGTGATCATCGGGTTGCTGATTCCAAGGAACAACCAGGCACCGAGGGCAATGGCGACCACCCCAATTCCTCCGGTTAAGAGCGCTGCCTGAAAATACGGTTCGCGCAATTCCTCGATATCCATCTTGACCACAAGACCCAGGCCAAGCTCTGGAACCGGTTCAAACGCGGCCAGCACCGGTACACCGCGGTAATCGTTGCCTGTCATGACACCGGATTCTCCCATCAAAGCACGTTTCATTGGAATCGCTTCTGTAGAGTCCATATTAATGACAGGCATGCGGTTGCGTTGTTCAAAACGCTGATGGAGCAGAAACTTTATTTTGCCGTCCTCTTTACGGCCCAGCGTGAATTCACCTGTTTCACCGAACCCCGGGTATTTCGAATGGGCATCGCGAACCTGATTCAGCGTGGCGTGATAAGCACCATTGGGTAGTGCTTTTTTATCGAATTTTTTATCGAACCGTCCGATGGCTTCCACCAGTCTGGCCTGACTTTTCACCATCTCAATCATTCTCTGCCGTTGCTGGTCGAAGCCGGTCTGGTATAGGAAGTAAATGGAGAATACCGCGACGCTGATCACGACTCCCGACATAATAAATATTAGAACACCCAGGCGTTGCCGACTGCCCATATGTTCCACTGCACTTGAGGTGATAAGAGCCAGAGCGAGAATGAATATGATCATCCCAACCGTGCCATAGGCCATCAAGTTTGATTCCATGGTGAATTTCCCATGGAAGGGAATATGATCCAGCGCAACCATTTCGGCGGCGGCCATTCCCGTGTAGTGCATGCCGCAGACGGCGAGCCCCATGATCAGGGCCGCGACAACTTTCATGACGAGCAGGCGTGAATTATTTTCCGGTTTTATA
>JAJDAX010000311.1 GCA_029261615.1 Nitrospinaceae bacterium | reverse complement strand
TCAACCCAAGGCGGCTGATTACCGCCTGCTTGACCGCGAAGTCTTGAAAGTACTCAAAACTTTTCAGGAACGCACACGCTTTTTCCGTGGGCTCGTCGATTGGATGGGCTTCAAAAAAACTTATATCAAGTTTGTGGCACCGGCACGGTCCGGAGGGGAGTCTTCTTTCTCTTTACGTGCCTTGATTGATCTGGCCATCAATTCCTTCACTTCATTTTCACTTTTGCCACTGCGCATCACCGGGTGGCTCGGTCTGTTTGTCTTATCCTTCGGGGTGATGCTCCTTATGTTTATGGTAGTCACCGGACCAGTCCTGAATTTGACTGTCTACACGCCCATGGCTTTCTTCGTGGTGTTCAATATGGTTCTTACCGGAGTGGTTCTTGCCGCGCTCGGCATGATGGCCCTGTACATAGGCAACATCCACACCGAAGTTGCTCGTCGACCGCTCTATATCGTAGACAAGCGGGTGGGGTTTGAGCATGAGTGAATCAGTCATTTTCTCTATCATCATTCCGTTTAAAACCTGGTCGCCAGATCTGGATGAATCCCTCACACACATAAATCGGATGCCGTTTTCTGCATACGAAGTCATTCTTCTGCCCGACGGAGAAGAACAGCTTCCTGAAGCGTTCTCGGCTATGCCGGTAAGAGTCATGCCAACGGGGGCGGTCAATCCAGCAGTGAAACGTGACACGGGTGCCGAAAAAGCGCAGGGTGAGTTCCTGGCGTTTATTGACGACGATGCTTACCCGGAGCCGGACTGGCTGGAGATCGCCATGAAATTTTTTCATGAGCATCCAGAGGTGGGTGCTGTAGGCGGACCCGGTATCACCCCCAGCAGTGATCCTTACTGGGCTCGGGTTTCCGGTGCGGTTTACCTCAGCCGGGCTTCTGGAGGTTTTCCCGAACGCTATGTGCCGAATCCTCCCATTCGTCAGGTCGACGACTGGCCCAGCGTCAACCTGCTGGTGCGGCGCGATCTTTTTCTCCAGATAGGTGGATTCGATTCTGATTACTGGCCGGGAGAAGACACGTTGTTCTGTCTCAAGATTATCGAGCAGACCGACATGAAAATCCTCTATGTGCCGGACATGATCGTCTGGCATCACCGGCGCAAGGGGTTAAAGAAACATTTGAGACAGGTGGGCAACTATGGATTGCACCGCGGATTTTTTGTCAAGCGGTATCCGGAGACATCCTGCCGTTTAAAATATTTCATTCCTACATTATGGGTGCTGTTCGTTTTGGTCGGAGCAGGTCTTAGTGTTTTATCGAAAACGGCTGGACTGCTTTACCTGACAGGTTGGTTGGCTTATGCCATCACCCTGGGAATTTCCTGGTTTGATATTCGCCGGTTTGAATCCTGGAAGGTGGCGCTGGGAGCCTTGCCGCATATCGTGCTCACTCACTTGTGGTACGGCACTAAATTTATGCAAGGACTCACCACCCGGGAATTGAAAAGCTCCCTGGGTCGTTAATAAAGGAAAAGAAATTGGTAAATGCAGCAACAAATGAACAAACCAAATCTATGGGGAAAAGAAATATGCGTCATAAAGTTTTGAGTGTTCGTGATATTTCCCCAACGACCTATGTGCTCAGGCTGGAGCGCAACGGGTTTGAGTTTAAACCCGGGCAATGTGTCAACCTGGGTATTCCGGGAACGGGTGTCAACCGTGAATACTCGACATATTCCGGCGCGGGGTCTGAATTTCTGGAGTTTCTAATCAAGGAAGTACCCGGCGGTACGGTGTCGACGAAATTAAGAGCCGCAACCCCGGGGGCAGAAGTGGATTTACACGGGCCGTACGGAAGTTTCGTGCTGGACCCTGCAAGAATAATCGACAGTCAATTTGTATTCATAGCTTCGGGAACTGGTATCGCCCCGTTTCATTCGTTTGTAACCAGCTACCCGGAGTTGGATTGCCAAATCATTCACGGTATTCGCCAGGTTGCAGAGAGGTGTGACATTGAGGATTTCGATTCCAGGCGTGTTGTCACTTGTGTGTCCCGCGAGCCTCTTGAAGGCAAGCAGGGCCGGGTTACGGACTACTTGAAAGAGGCAAGCTTGAATACTGAAAGTATTTATTACCTGTGCGGCAACCAGGCCATGATCTATGACGTATACGATCTGTTACGGCAGGGCGGCGTGTCCGGCGACAAAATTTTCACTGAAGCCTTTTTTTAATCGTCGATTAGTTTTCTGACGGAAGGCTCTTAAGGAACCCATATGAAAATCGCAATTTCCTATCCACCCATCGTCAACGACCAGGGCCAGAAGGCCATGGTGTCGCAGAACCGCAACGTTCAGTTTTTCAAGAAACCCACCTACCTGTTACCGGTGGTGCATGGGCAGGCGGCCACCTGGCTGAACGATCTGGGGTATGAGGTTTTGTGGGATGACGGCAATGCACAGTTAAAAGATTTTGACCAATGGTTCCGCGACCTGGTTGCGTGGAAGCCAGATATGGTGGTTTTTGAAAGCACCACCCCGGTGATGAAGTTCTATTGGCGACTGATCGATCAGCTCAAGGCGGCGTGCCCGGATTGCATCGTCGTCATGACCGGCTACCATTCCATGCGTCGCCCGGAAGAGACACTGGACCGGTGCCAGGCGGATATCATTCTACGAAGCAATCACATTGACTTCGTCCTCAGAAAACTGGTGCCCTATATCGATGAGCACTCCAACTGGCGCGATCATTGCCCGATCGAGGGACTTGTGATCCGGCGCGATGAAAAGGATTACCTCGATACCGGTAACTTCAAGCAGATCGAACCGTTGGATCTTTCGCCAGATGTTGATCGCGATCTGGTCCGATGGAAAGATTATGCCTACGAAAATGGAAACTACCTGACCGTACCAGGAACGTACGCGACCAGCGTGATCCGCGATTGTATGTTTGGTAAGTGCACCTTCTGTCGCTACAACGGACCGGACCTCACTTTTTCCATGCGGAGTGTTGAGAAGAGCCTCGATGAATACCAGAGGCTTGTTGAAGATTACGGTGTGCGCGAAATCTTTGATGACTCGGGCGTATGGTACCGAGGAGCCGAGGCCCGGCAGTTTGCCAAGGGTATCATCGACCGGGGTCTTCATAAGAAAGATTGTTACTTCGGATTCAACACCCGCTTTGGTTACATGGACGAGGAGACGGTTGCGCTATTGGCAAAGGCCAATTTCCGGTTTCTTTTAATCGGGATGGAAGCGAGCGACGAGGAAACCCTGGCACGGCTCAACAAGGGTTACAGTCTTGAGGATGTGGAAGCGAATTTAAAATTGTTCACCAAATACGGATTGTTTCCTCACCTTACCATCATGGTCGGATATTACTGGCAGACGCGCAAACAGTTACAGCAAACGGTGGATACGGTGAAACGCCTGATGTTCGATGGGGTGGCACGGACGCTACAGGTCACCTTGTGCACCCCGCTGGATTTCACTCCTTATCATCAGGAATGTTCCGAAGAAGGGGTTTTGCTTACGGATGACTACGATGATTTTGACATGAGCAAGCTGATTGTCAAAACACCGATCCCGCACGATGAATACTATGCGGCGATCCGCGACATCTATGGCGTTGCGTTTCATCCAAAGTTCGTTGGTCGGCAGGTAAAGTTTTTAAGCCGAATGCGAAAATCTGACTGGCAGTTTTTGTTTACCTACGGGACACGTGCCGTCCGCCGCGTCAATCAACATGTATTCAACCTGACCCGGCATGAAGGCAACCCGGTCTGAAAATAAAACAGGTAGCTCCTGAATGCCTCGCTCGGAAAGTTTGAAATATGACCGACAACACATCTACTTTCCAATCGCAACCCAACCCGCCTCTGGTCACCGTGGTGGTCACCACAAAAAACAGCGAACAGTTCCTGGCGGAATGTCTGGGTAGCGTCACAAAGCAAACCTATCCTAATGTGGAGCTGGTTGTCGTGGACAATGCTTCCGACGACCGCACTTGTGATATCGCGCGGAAATATACGGACAAGGTGGTGCAAAAGGGACCCGAACGCTCTTCCCAACGCAACCATGGCGGGTTGACAGTGGGACAGGGACAGTTTCTGGTGTTTCTTGACTCGGACAATGAAATTGAACCTGGCCTCGTCAGCGAGGGTGTCGAGAAGTTTTATGCAGAAGCCGATCTTGCCGCACTTTATATTCCCTTACGCAAGCTGGATTACAACTGGATTTCACAGGCCAAAGGATTCGAACGGGAATTTCTGGACGGCACCTGCATTGATGCGGTCCGTTTCATCCGGCGCGAAGCATTTCAGGAAGTCGGCGGTTACGATGAAACCATTTGCGGGTGCGAGGACTGGGACCTGAGTCAGAGACTGAAATCGCAGGGAAAATTTGGTTCCATTCAATCCAGAATTTTTCAACACGAGGACCCCGACCTGACTTTGACGCAATACCTTGGGAAGATGAAGTATTACTCCCAGAATATTCAACATTACCGCGAGAAGTGGGGTAACGGCTCGGAGGATGTAAAAAAACAATTCAGTGTGGTTTACCGCTTTTTCACAGTTTTTCTTGAACAGGGAAAATGGAAGAAGCTACTTGCTCATCCCATTCTTACACTCAAAATGTTCTGGTTGAGAATGCTGGTGGGATTCGTCTATCTACGCCACCGCAATAATATTCTTCCTGAAGTAAGAACCGTTAAGGATTCTCCGTATTAACCATGAAGACCCGAACTCAATCCAACTGCCCCCTATGTCATCGGGTCCCCGCCATTCCAGAGGTGACCCGGAACACTGTATTTGGACAGTTGCTGTCTGTGGCCTTTTGCAGGGAATGTGAGTTTTACTTTCTAACCGAACAACCATCCCCTCATGCCCTTCAGGAGTATTATTCCCAGGAGTATTTTGAAGAAATTCAGACAGACTCCTGGAAGTACTGGTTGAAATCCTCTTTCGCTAAAATGCGGGCCGCGAGCCAGGCAGGTTTCATCCTGTCGCATTTCGGTAAACAGGGTCCGGGCCGGATTCTTGAAGTGGGCAGTTGCGATGGAACCTTTTTATCTCAATTTCAAAATCGCGGCTGGGAAATGCTGGGGCTTGAATTCAATGACTACATGATTTCTCGCGCCCGCGACCGGTTTGGCCTCGCTCTTCAAAAGTCAGATGTGATGGACCTGAGTCCGAAGGACGGGCTTTACGACATCATAGCGTTTCCTCATGTGCTGGAACATATGAATGACCCGGTAGCCGTCCTGGAACATTGCCGGACATTGCTTAAACCCAATGGCATGATATTTATTGAACTGCCTCATTCACCTCTGGAGCACGAAGCACCCCAGGGTGATTATTCAGACTACTTCAATACCACGCATCTCTACGATTTTCGCGCCAAGTCGTTGGCCCGTCTGATAAAGGCGGCTGAGCTTGAGTCGGTCCACCTTGACCGTTTTTTTTACAGCCTTCCAACTTCATCCCGCTCTGCTCAATATCAACTCGCAAGCACTCTGATGAAAGGAGCTTTGGCGAATAAAAGTTTGAAGGGAATTTTACAGGTTATTGCAAGCGTCGTTCATCTAAACTTACGAAACTGGATAAAGGGGGACGCGATGAACCGGGTGGACCTCAACGCGCCCTGGTATGGACTGGGAGATAACCTGAGAACCCTGGCCCGATCTCCAAAATTTCATAAAACATCCGAGCCCCTGGTTATCGAGGAGAGTCCTGCGAAAGCATGAATGATCGGGTTAACAGGGAAAAAATTAATACGGCTGAGAAATAATGTTTAATTTTCTGATCAAATTAATTCCGGTTTCACTGAGAAGAGCCCTGTCCCGTATGTTGAAATACGGCTGGTTCAGCCGACTCTTCTATTTTCTTAACGATCTGGACGATGTGGTAACAAAGTTCGCGCTGGGAAACCGCGAATTTTACACCTTCGACTTTGAAGGCCACACACTCGTTGGAAACATTCGCTTTGTCAAAGGAACCAAGGACGTCGGAATCTACCAATTAATTCGGACCCTGCTCGGTCAGGCCCCTCTGGATGGGCGTTCGGTGTTGCTCGATGTCGGCGCCAACATCGGATTGACTGCCATCATCATGGCGGAGTTCGCCAGACCGGCAAACGCCCGGGTCTTTGCTTTCGAACCGGGCGACCAGATCAAATACCTTCGGGAAAACTTGAAACGAACCGGCAACAACACCTGCGTCATGCCTCAGGAAATGGCTCTCGCGGACAAGTCAGGTGAGATGACCCTTTTCACGTATCACGAAAGTATCGTCGACTCCCGGCTTTATCTGGACGAAGAATGGCAGGAGCGCAATCCCAACAAGATTCACAAGAAAGTCGTGCAGACTGAAACTCTGGACGGGTTTTTGCGACAGCAGAATATTCAGCCGGATCAGATACGCCTGCTCAAACTGGATTGTCAGGGCGCGGAGCCCTTCATACTGCGAGGCATGTTTGAAAAGACCGACCTTCCCGAAAATATGAGTGTCATCATGGAATTCTGGCCGCACTCCATTGTCCAGCAGGGCGAAGATCCGGACCAGTTTCTGCGCCGGGTCTACGAAAAATTCGAGGGAAATCAGTTTTATTTTTTCAAGGACGAAGGGGAACTGCGGTTACTTTCCACACGTGAGGAGCTTTTCAATCTTTCGAATGAGGTGGGTCTCGGCCAGAACAATTTTTGCGATATCGTCATTTCACCGCAACCGATTCTGGCTCAGCAACCGGCCTGAGTTCTGCCCGGCTCAACAGGCGACAGGTTTTTTTAATGGCATTGACTCATGAAAAATTGATTCCTCCAGGTGAGCGGGTTCTCGGTAGACCGGGATCCGCCTTGATCAATATTCTGCTGGTCGTTGGTTCCATTGGCTTGTGTCTTATTGGCATGGAAACACTATACCGGACGGGATTGCTGGAAAGGCTGGCACCTCTTTTGGAATGGACAGCAGGTGAAGGATTGACAAAAGGCCTGGAGTTGAATCAGGCCGGAACCCGGGATGCAAACGGGCAGCCAGTCAAAATAAACCTCACGTGTCTGGGAGAAGGCCTGTCCACCAACTACACCTCCGGGCAACTTAAACAAAGGGCCGAAAGGTACAAACACAAGAAACGAATTCTGGTCGTCGGCGATTCTTATACCAAGGGGCATGGCCTTGAGAATTTCAACCTGGCCTATCCGAAAATTCTGCAAAAGAAGGTGGAGCAACAGGGGATGGATTTGCTGACCCTTTCCTATTGCGGTTTCACCGCCTGGGAAGAATTACACATGCTTGAGACATTGGGACAGCATTACCAGCCAGACCTTCTGGTGATCGGGTATGTGTTGAATGACATTCTGCAGAAACATCCGTCAAGAAAACGGCGAATGTCGTCCAAAGAGGCGATGGTTTTGATTCGTGAGGATCTTTTGAATACAAACATATTGTTCAAAAAAGTTTCGGAATTTCGGGAATTGAATCAACCGTTCAAGATTTTAAACTTTCTTGCGGATCGGTACACAAAGGAAACAGTGCAGTGGCATTACCCAAGGCATTTGTATTTCAACCATCCCGATTCCTGGAGCAAGCTTACGGAGACGTACGATCATTTTTCTCAATACCTGAAAGAGAGCCGGATTCCCGGCTACCTGCTGCTGTTTCCAAACCTTCAGAACAGCGTCACTTGGGACGAGAGCTATCAGGTCGATGTCTTGCAAAAAATCGAAACGATGGCAGAGGAGCGCGGCTTTCAGGTCATCAATTTGTTCCCGACTTTCAGGGAATACGAACCCAGGGGATTGAGGTTTCTGGATGACGCGCATCCGAATCCTCTGGCCCAATCGATTGCAGCTCGCGTGCTGCACGACCGGTTAAGACAAGATGGTCAAATTCATTAAAGAAAACCGGGGACCTCTCGGGCTACTGCTTATTTTTTCATTACCGATTCTGGTGGTGCTGCGGGGAGGGTTTTATTCAATCTGGGATATCAACCTCCCTCCCATCAATCCATCCTTGCAGATTTCCAACCTGCTTACCGCCTGGGATCCCAGTAGCATCGGTGGTCGCTTCTTCAACCTGCTGTCTTATTTTCCCCTGATACTGGAAACCTGGGTTTTTAGCTGGCTCTTCCCGGTTAACATTGCAAATTCGCTCGTTTTTTATCTGCATTATTTTCTAACCGGGCTTTCCATGTATTGCCTGGTGCGTTACCTGTTTAAAAACAGAAGCGGGACTCCAATCAAGATAGCCGCTATGATCGGTGCGTTCATGTACATGTTTAATGAGTACTGGTTTTTGCGCGGTCATTATAATTTCAATATTATTTTTATTCTGGCGTATTTTCCTTTTCTACTGATTTGCCTGGATAAATTGATCCGGAGTCAAAGCAATGGAGAGACCATTCGATGGATATTGGTCTTGTGTCTGCTCAGTCTCCTCATGGTGACCGGCCTCGGGAATTTACCGGTGGCGGCGTTTGTCCTTCTGATGCTGAGCGTATTCTATTTTGCCCAGGGCCTTCTTGACCGATTTCCAATCAAGCAACTGGTTGGTCGTTACCTTTTGCTGGGCGCTTTCGCCGTCGTATTTCACCTCTGGTGGATCGTTCCCAACTTCTTGAACACAGCCACCCAGGAAGCGCTATCCCGAAAAGGGAATTACATTGAAGACACGGTCAAGTCGATGGAGTTCGTATCCGGTTATCCCACAACCCGTTACAATCGGATCTTGACCGGCAAGGGATATTTTATTCCCGCTATGGAGGTCGGAGTGAATTTAAAATACACCCGCTTTGCCTCCCTGCAACTCAGCCCGGCTTTTCGAGTATTGTCCTGTATTCCTTTATTAGCCGCCGCTGGATTTTTCCTGATTGCGTTCCGAAAAAAAGAAGGTTCCGCCTTTCTTGCCCTGGGTTTGGCCTTTCTTTGCGCGATTCCCATATTCGCTGCCTTGCGGGCACCTTTTGGTGGGCTGATCGAATTTTTAATGAGGAATTTCCCCTTATACGTTTTTCGGCGTCCACCCACTTATATGTTTATCGTTCATTTCTTGTATGCCATCTTTGCCGCCGGCCTGCTCCTGTGGGTTCTGGAATCCAGAACATTGAAAACATTTTGGAAATGGGCCATCCCGGTCGGGCTGATTCTTTGTGTCGGCATCGTTAACTTTCCGAGGTTGATAGGAGCACCAGCCAACATGATTCTTTTGAAGGAAAATATGAAAAAAAGAAATCATGTATCTGCGGCATTTTCAATCCCCCCTCATGTGAAGGAACTGTCCAATTTTCTAAATCAAAAGCCAGGGGATTTTGGTGTTTTGATTCTGCCTTCTCTGGGAGAAACGAAGGGATATGACTGGAGCCAGTACAGCGGCGGTTATTTCGGGTTTGATCCTTATGCTTTTTTATTAAGGCACCCGATCAACTCCAACTTCAGCGACCGTCACGCGGTGTACTCCCTCAATCAATTTTTTAAAAATGCCATGGTCTCCCGCGACAAGGAAACCTTTCAAAATATATTGAAGCTTTACAACATTCATTATGTAGTTTTCACTGACGATTTTCTAATTTCGCCTTCAGCTTTTCCAGATATGCGGATTCCCAGCGAGGACATTAAGTCGTTTCTCGGTCAGTTTCCCTTCAAAAGTACGCAAAAGTTTGGAGACCACACCCTTTACGAAACCCGGGTATCCGAGGACGTGTTCTTTTCTCCAAAACAGACAAAAACATTCGAAACCCTTAACGGGAATGATATTTACTGGTTACTTTCCGACAGAAATTTCATGGATTTCACTAACTCCAGCATTCAGAATCCAGCCTCTCTTGATATCAGTAATCTCGCCAGGCTGGACCGGAGCAAGTATCAGGTTAAGTTTCTTTTAAACCAGAATAATAAACACCCGGCGATCCTGGCATCCCGGATTCATTATTCTCCTCAGTGGAAAGCCCGTCTCAATGGAGAAGAGTTAACCCAGATCAAAGTCAACGGTCTGTTCAATGGCTGGGTGGTGGACCCGGCCCAACTATCCCGCTCCGGGGGTGAACAGACCATCATCGTTGAGCTGGAAGCACAACGTATATTGAACCAGATCTACCTGGGCACTGTTCTCATGATAGCGATCTCCCTCGGTTATCTGTTTCTGTCCCGACAAAAATGGAGCCATTCATGATTCGAATTGCGCTCTCCGGTCTCGACGGAACGGGAAAATCAACGCTGGTCAGTGAACTGGAGAAACACTTTGTGGAACAGGGAATGAAAGTTAAAACCTTTCACCTGTTTTCAAAAGGGCAAACGGTCATGGCCCAGGCACAGGATTCCGGTTTACTACGTGGGCTGGTGGCGTGGATTCGAGGACTGAATGACGGGTTTTTGGGACGTAGAATCAAATTCTGGGCACGATTTGGCAATGTCATCATCGATTCGTATATCACACAACGCCGGAACAACCGGCTGGCGTTAGATGTCATAATTTACGATCGTTATTTTTACGATGTGCTACTTGCCATCGTAAGGGATTTTCCGGAAAGAAAATCGTTTGCCTACGCTGTCGGCCGCAGGTTGCCCCGTCCAGATCATGTGCTTTTTCTGGATGCGAAACCGGAAACCGTGATTGCTCGAAAGCCGGAGCATACTTTGGAATCAGCAAACCTTTACCGTTGCCTTTATCGGGAAATGGCGGAGGTGTTAAACATTAAACTTCTGGATGCGGAACAGACAGAAAAAAACGTACTGGAACAAGCACTCAAACAATGCGATCCCGAGCCCCATGCAAACGTCACGTCGATATAACATTCACGGCATCCTGACGGTGGAATCTGAGATTCCCCTGCTGCCTCCTTCATTTCAGGTTACAGGTGAAACGGTGGATCCGGCTGATTTGAGATTCGGTTACCAGGAGGATGCGGCGTTTGAAAATATATTGAGATCCTCAGCAGAGATCATGCCCGGTGTATTTTTTAACACCGAACAAAACACGCTGGTCTCGGAGTGGGCACCTTTTGGTTTTAAGTTCTATCTTGCCATTCGCAATTTCGATCAGGAATCCGGCACAGAGGTTGTCATCAACCGGCGCTTCGCCAGGTTTTTGCGGAAAGTGGTTCGCGTTCCCCTGTCGTCCCTTTTCCCGTTGGAGCATTTCATGAAACTGATGGTGGGGCTGGCTCTGTTTAAAAAAGACACCATCATGATCCTTGCCGCAGGCTTTCGCCTGAAAGAGAAGAACTTTCTGGTGACATCATTTGGAGGTATTGGGAAAACCCGGCTTACGCTGGAAGCACATAAGCATTACCCGGCAGAATTCAGTTTTCTTTCGGACGATACCTGTCTTTTGAACAATGGCGAGGTTTTGGGATATCCGCAGCAGATACGTTGTCGGCTGGGTAGCTCCG
>JAJDAX010000310.1 GCA_029261615.1 Nitrospinaceae bacterium | reverse complement strand
TTTCTTTGCCAGGTTCGTCCCATGCAGGAAGGGATTCATGGCATCTTCGATCTCGATCCATCCGCTTTTCCACCGGGCGCAGACCCAATCGAAATTCCCTCGGGGCCGGAGCCTGCTCCCATGCATGACAACCTGGCCGATGATGGGTCATTGCTGGATGTACTTGTGGTCTACACTCCCTCTGCTCGCCAGGGGGCAGGTTCGACAGCAGCAATGCAGACCCTGATTGACCTCGCTGAAACTGAAACCAATACCGCTTATTCCAATAGCGGGGTCAATCACAGAATCCGCGTTGTTCACACTGAAGAGGTACTTTACAGCGAATCAGGGTTTTCATACAGCGGTGCTGTAAACGATTTACGAAATGGAAGTGTACCGAATGCTCTCCCATTGCGCGAGCAATACGGTGCCGATCTTGTCGTTTTGCTGGTGGAAGGGGATAACAGCCTGTGTGGCATCGCATTTTTTATGAGCACGGTCAGCAGTTCTTTTGAATCGAGTGCCTTTTCAGTTACGAGGCGCAGTTGCGCTACCGGCAACTTTACCTTTGGTCATGAGATTGGCCATAACATGGGGGCACGGCATCATCGGGAAGCGGACCCCAGTAATGGTCCTTTCGACTTCAATCATGGATTTGCTGACGCGACCAATAATTTCAGGACAATAATGGCCACGACCGCGGGGAGCTGTTCTTCCTGCCCTCGCATCAATTATTGGTCCAACCCTGATGTGAATTTTAGCGGGAACCCGACCGGGATAATTGAAGGTAATCCCAATGCGGCGGACAATCGAAAGACGCTCAACCAGACCGCGGCAACAGTAGCCGCATTTCGTGATCACGCTCTGCCCATCGCCGGTGATTTTTCCAATGCCGCAAGTGTTGTGACACCTTACTGGCAAGCCGGATCGGGCAATTATACGTTTATAGGGCTGACACATCCCTCACTTTCAGGAATGGCGTCGGAGATCGGGATTTCGGTTAAAGCTTTTCTGACCGATGGGGGAATATTCGGTCCCGTGGCGGAATTCACCGTGAACGCAGGGACAACTTCACGATTGTTCATTGTTCCCACAGGGCACCCAAGCCTCAACAGCAGTAACCTGCCCAACGCAGAATTCATTACCGGACATATAGCCACCGGGACTGGGGGGCTCCGGATTGATCCCGTAGCAACCAGCCCGCAAACGGTTGCTCCCGGAGGTGGGTTTCGCGATGCCACCATGTTGGCTTATTGGGGAGCGGTTGTGTTTGAAGATGGAAATACTGGTTTTGCGCTGGAGTTCATCGGTGATTTGACCGATTCCGGATCCCACCCTGGCATGACTAACAGTCGTTTCCCAAGCGGTGTGCGTTGACCCTGTAGTATCCCCTTTAAATTTGATATAGTTTTGCCCGTTGAACCAGGAGGTAAATTTGGGCAGTTCCCTTCAATTTGAAGAACCGCGAATCGGTATTCACCTGTGGAGCCGCTGGGTAGACGGACCCCTCAGTTGCATCGACTTTTCCCCTGTGCATCATTGGACAACCTTGGGGTTTGATGACGGCGTCGTGCAGTTGATCGACGATCAGGGGCATGAATCCTGTCGTATGTCGATCGATATTCCTGTCAACCACGTTCGTGTTGCGGACTATAAAAAACGGATCATCACCCTGGACGAGCACAGTCGACTGGTGTTTTTTGATCTTAAAGGCAACAAACTCCATCAAAAGCACTTTCAGCATTACTGGACTTCCTTCGAGGTTAAATCCGGTGGCATCGTTGTATGGGGATGGCGTTCTCCTCCGCGCAAACTCAACTTTCAGGGGCAGGAAATTCGGACCCTGAACATTCCAAAACCCTGGAGAGTGGTGCGTGCAATGGCCAATGAAGATCTTTACTTCGTGGTCCATAATCAGGTAACACTCGGGGTGTACAAGGGCAATGGCTCAGAACTCTGGAGCGCCAATCACCCTGTTGCCATCGACCTCTCCCGTGAAAACCCATCCGAGATTGCAGCCAGCGACCGCGGTGAAATGGTGGCGGTATCCTGTTTTGAAAAAGGTGTATTCATATATGATCTCAAGAAACAAACACTGCAACATATAGATCTTGATGCGATGGCCTTGCGGGTCGCAGTGAGCGGGAACGGGCGCTGGATGCTTTTATCTGATGCACTGGGTAAGATTTATCTGGTCGACCGGAATGCAACTATCGTGTGGCAGAAGCAACTTCCTTCAAAAGTATATTTTTGTAAGCTGGATCGCGATGGAGACCGTGCCCTGGTGCTTGAAGAAAGTGGCAGCATGACCTGTTTTGAGTTTACCGATAGCAAGCGGGACCGTCGCGAGTTCCTCGAGCTCAAAGGAAAAGAGGGTGTTGCCAAACCAAGACAAGTCTGGGAAAAAACCTTACCTCATTTTGATGGCAACTGGACGGGGGCGCTAAAAGTCTCCGATGATGGGCGTTTTATCCTGTTCGGCATCCAAAAAGATTTTTACGTTTACGACGCACAAGGCAATCGGGTTTGGAGTAAATCGTTTATGGTGCGGCGCGACAACGGGTGGATTTCAGGCGATGGGGAAACCATTTTGTTGACCAACTCGGAAGAGGTGTTTTGTGCCCACCCGTTGTCTGATTTCGAAAATCATCTTACCTTTTATAAAGAAGGGGTGTCTGATCTCGGACTGGATCATGCCAGCGGTCGGTTCATGTTGTCCCATAAGTATGGTGGTATTTCCCTGTACAATAGGAATGGTCGTCGTATCTGGAAGCGCAACCTGGATCGCAAAGTCAGTAAGCTTCGCCTCAACACGGGGAAAAATATGGCCGTGTTTCAGGGAGTGGGCAAAACCCTGTACACGTTACACCTGAAAAGTTTAAAAGCGGG
>JAJDAX010000309.1 GCA_029261615.1 Nitrospinaceae bacterium | reverse complement strand
TTTTTAAAATTTAATTCTTTTAATGCGTTCAATAAAAATGCCCCGATTAAAATTTCGCAGGAGTTGAGACCTTATTCCTGCATTCTGAATTCCTTGGAGAAAAACTTGATCAAATCCCGGACAGAGAGAATGCCAACAATGCGGTCCTCCTCAGTTATGGCCAGGTGGCGGATTTTATTTTTCTGCATGAAGGTGTTGGCTTCCTCTACAGGCAGATAACGGTCCATTGTGAGGACCGGGCTGGTCATGATGTCTCGAATCTTGACCTCGCTCGGATCTTTACCAGAAGCCACTACCTTGGTGCTTAAGTCCCGCTCGGTTACGATTCCAATATCATCACCCACGTCCTGGACAATCAGGGAACCTATGTGGTTGCCTTCCATAAATGCGGCTGCATCCTGTGCGGAGTCCTCGGCTTCAATTCTGAAAACCGGGGAAGCCATGTAATCACCGATCTCTTCCATGGTCCACCTCCTGAATGGTTAATCAAAGGGGACTTCAAAGGCTAAAAGATAGCGTTTCGGCAATTTTTGTAACTTTATACCAAAACCGTTGTTAGCCGAATGCTATGGAAAGAAGGACCCCTTGAATAAAGAAAACTTGTACGAACAGTAACTGTTCTTAGGTTTGGATGTTCTGTGTAGGAGGAGGGGTTCGGAGAAAGTCGGTGAGGTTAAAAATAAATGCCGGGAAACATGTGCTTCCCGGCAAGTCGATAGTAGGAATCTACCCACAGAGCCTTGATAACAAAGCACTGTGGGTGAATTACTGAATTGTTATTACTCGAGATCCCGGACCAGCCAGGCGTAGAATTTTTTGGAATCGACGAAATGCCAGATGATGGCCCCGGCCTTGAAATTGACTAGCCAGCCTGCTGTAGCACTATGTTGGCAGGTTTTTTTCTGGTACCTGTCTGTGATCTCTGAAATTTCTTCGCAGGAAGTGTTGGTCCAGTAATAGTATTCCCCGGTATCATTAAACAGGGGATGAATCCAACTAGTTTTTCCGCCGGCATGTTGTGCCCTTTGATTTTGGAGAAGGGAAGAGAGCTCGGTCAGGGTTGGAATCCTCCAGCCAGCGACACCGCCTATTTCTGTATTTAATGCGTGTTCATCCGCCATCTTGAGAGAAAATTTTTGATTGATGCCGGTTTTCATCCAGACCAGTTTATTGGCTGTATCGGAGATAGTTCCATCCTCATTTTCGACAAATTTGGGATCCGGTAATGATGCCAGTTTTGCTGAGGATGTTTTTTTACATTCCATCAGCATGGGCCCAGCACCGGGACATTTGTCCAGAATGGCAAAATGGCTTTCAGTTTTCATTAAGCCGCAGATGTCTTCCTGCTTTGTACAGTCTGCTTTATCAAGATCAATGGCATAGAGAGGGGTGGTGGTGATCAGCCACAAAAGAATGGTAAAAAGAACCTTGCGCATGATGGACTCCATGGGGACCGTTAATCTAATATGAGGGGCTTTGTGGAAATTGAATCTTCTCACAAACCTTCGCTAGCAGAGCAGGCGAGATTAAAGAGTAGAAATTGTCCCCCATATGCACTCTTGAGCCGTTCTCCATACGATCCCAAGTAGTGATTGTAATAAACCAAAGAATACTACAAATTTCATGGAGATAAAAATCGTATTTGAAACCCGCCAGCCAGTGTGGGATGCCCGAATAAAAGGAGAAAGAAGTAGATGAAAGCAATAGTGGTAACTGAATCAGGCGGCCCTGATGTGTTTAACACGGTAGAAACTCCAACGCCTCGACCGGATGAGAGTCAGGTTTTGATCGATTTGAAGGCGACAGGATTGAACTGGTCGGAGGTGATGATTCGAAAGGGAGACTGGCCCCTTCCACTTGAGGAAGGATTTGTCCTTGGGTCCGAAGGGGCTGGTATTGTGGAGGAGGTAGGAAACACTGTGTCGTCTGTTCGACCCGGCGACCGGGTTGCTGTTTTTGATGTGAACGCTTATCTGGAAGCGGGGCAGGGTACTTACGCCAGTCATATAATGGTTGATGAGAACAAGGTTTTAAAAATCCCGGCATACCTTGATTTCGCTCAGGCGGCGTCTTTGCCAATGGCTTTGTTGACAGCCTACGATGCCATGGTTTGTCATTCTCCATTGCCGGAAGCTGGCAATGTGGTGGTGACTGCTTGTACCGGTGCTGTTGGTATCGCGGCCATGCAACTTGCCAGGATGAAGGGCCTGCGTGTAATTGGCACCACGCGCGATGAAAAAAAAGCCGATCTGGTCCGGGGTATGGGGTGTGAAGTGGTCGTGGGCAATGATCCGCAGGAAATTTGTGACAAAATATCCCGAATTTTTGGTGAGGCCGGCGTGGATTACGTTTTCGATCCGGTTCAGGGTTTGTTGGCGGAGTCTTTGCTAGGGCTGATGGGGATGAATGGAACCTACGTTATTTATGGGAACCTTTTTGGAGATACTTTTTCGGTGTCGCCGCACTTACTTTTTAATCAAACAAAGATACACGGGTATGTTGTGCTTGGGAATCTGGCTGATGCTGAATCGATGCAAGCAGTCTGGTCCGAGATTTTCCCGTTAATTGAAGAGAAGCTTATAGAAATTCCGGTGGCAAAAACGTTTCCATTTCCTGATGCGGGGGCGGCGCAGGAGGCGATGGAATCGCATCAACATTTTGGCAAGATAGTAATGACTCAATAGGGTGAAAAGTGAGGATCAAGAGGGCAGGGCAGCGTCCAATTGTTCAAAGGCTTCTTTCCCCTTTAGGGTGAGCAGGTATTCCGTGTTTACGATTCCATTGGCCGCCGCGTCGAGGTTGATGTTGATCACCGGAATGCCGCTCTGTTTGTATTGAAGGGCAATGTAATCGTTGGTGGGCACGCCACCTGAACTTCCCACCAGAAATACCAGATCGACCGCCTGCCGGGTGAAGCGCGAAAAATTTTCTTCCTGTCTTTCATGACCAACGTAATCCCAATCTCCAAACATCAAGATGTGGGGCCGGGCGATCTCATCGCAATTAGGACATTTTGGATAATTTGAAGCCTCCATCCTGTCGTAATCAAGGTCGCACAAGGGGACAGAAATCTCGTCCCAGAATTCCCGGGAGCAAGGAGCAAGACACTGCAAACGCCACATGGAGCCATGTACTTCCATCACTTTGTCTCGAGGGGTTCCAGAGATAATGTGATAACCATCGGTGTTGGTGGTGTGGACAAAAGCATCTTCGAAACGGGTGTCGATCCATCGATTGATAATGTCATAACCCGAGTGCGGTCGGTTCTCGTGAGCGTTGCGGCGACGCCATTCATAGAACGCCCAGGCGTGGGGCAGGACATTCTGGAACGCCCAGGGGCTGGCCAGTTCCTGCGCCTCTAATCCCTTTTCTTTAAACGGAGGAAAATTTTTCCAGTAACCTTCCTTGTCGCGGAAAGTGGGGATGCCGGAATCGGCACTCATCCCGGCGCTGGTAAGAAACAAGACCCGATCAGCTTTCGAAATCATGTCCGCGCATTGATCAATCACGCATTGTCTCCATTCCATTCGCGAAAAAACTGATCCAGGTAGCTTTCCATGAATCTATGGCGTTCGTCCGCCATTTTTTTTCCGGCATTTGTGTTCATGCGGTCTTTAAGTAGCAGTAATTTTTCGTAGAAATGATTGATGGAAGCACCCTTGTTTTTTTTGTAGGCCTCAAAGTTTTCGTGCATCACCGGCGGTTTTTCCGGATCATGGATCAACCGATTGCGGTTGCCACCATAGGCAAAGGCGCGGGCGATTCCGACTGCTCCGATTGCATCGAGACGATCTGCGTCCTGCACAACTTTTCCCTCAAGAGTGGCCATGGGAGTTGAAACACCTGCACCTTTGTATGAGATGCCTTCAACGATTTCGCAAACATGACTCACTTCATCGGAACCAATTTCACCTTCCAGCAAGGCACGAATTTTTTTCATCCCCGCCTCTTCACCCCCCTCGGAAAGTTTCCAATCAGCCACATCGTGCAAAAGGGCTCCAATTTCGACAATGGTCCGGTTCGCCCCCTCACTTTTTGCGAGAGCAATGGATGTAGACCAGACCCGATGCACGTGCCACCAGTCGTGGCCTGAACTGTCTTCACCGAAATGACCT
>JAJDAX010000308.1 GCA_029261615.1 Nitrospinaceae bacterium | reverse complement strand
ACCATCCCTGATAAAAATATATAAATCATAAGACCAACTAGCAGAAAACAACCCAACACAAATGGCCACGTAAACTTGTTTGATGTCACCATTTTTGCGCAGAGCTTGGTAGAGAACTCCTATCGCCCAAGGAGCAGTTGCGAAAGTTAGAACAGACATGAAAATTGAGTCAAAATAGTCCCAGGTTGGGTCTCCTGTATATGGGGCGATAATGGTCATCCCTGTGGTGGCAATAAGGAAAGTAATGACTTTCCAAGGCTTTAAGAGAAAAGACCAATAGTCCTTTTTGGTGATTTTGAAATCACTGATATTCTTAAAGAAAATGACCAAAGCTATAGCCAGGGCGGTTATCCAAGCCGGCATATAGTATTTAAGTAGAGGGTCCATCACACCATAATACCCTTTTAAACACCTTCTCCAACCACGCTTTTGTGGTTAAAGAAGCTATGCGGAGTGCCTGTCGCTGCCCTGATGATAAAACTTATGACGTAAGAAGCTAAAAGAATGAATTAATTTTTTCGACCGGCTTTAAGTTTGGCTAACACCTGTTGTGCTGTAATCAAATCCTTTTTCTTCTGAACACAAAGTATAAGTCTCGACAATGTGGGTTCGTTGCCCTTTATTTCAAAATTAATCATCTCACCTAAGATTATTTCAGAGCATTCTTCCATTCCAATTCCACCAATCCCCGCCCCCATTGGTGAAAATACGACACTTTTTAATCCAAGGTTATATGCTGTTTTTAATGCATTGCGGATCCCGTTTCTTAGGGTATCGCTTGAAGTTCTTTTTTTTAATTTCAACAGGAAGAGTGGGTTGAAATCATAAAAATCCAAAATTGCCGCGTGAATAATATTTTTGAAGGGAAGATTCCCTGCGGTGGTAGCAACGGCCTCGCCCATTTTCATAGGTCCTTTAAGCTTGCGCTCAACGGCGACCGATTTTCCTCCACGTTTACGGATTATTTCATTAATGTGCGAACCGAGCCACAAGGTGGGTTGCCTGTTGGCTGGATTGACTATCCCTTCAGCGTCAACAGAAAATATATCTGTGCATTCAATGTCAATTTTCATGATGTGGTGCCAAGGGGTCTAATGAAGTGAGTGTAGCAAAATAACACTTCATCGAATAAAATAAAAATTGTAGAAGCTCTGCATGTTGGAACGCTCCATTCGTTTTCTGAAGGGCTTTGCCCATGAACCAGGAAAATGTGATCACATTACGCTCGACATTTAAAATTCCTTTGCACCCCAACGAGGCACAAAATTTGCCATATTTAATAGTGGGAAAAGGAGTCGAAACTATTGTGATCGGTGGTTACGGTGGATTGACTGGTTTTAAAGGGTATAGCACCTTGCCTCACAACTACGAGGAGATGGTTTTAGATGGCGGCAATGTGGTGGTGGATCACGCAACTGATTTGATGTGGCTTCAAAGTGGAGGATCCGAAGCTCTTTCCAAGGTAGAGGCCAAAAAAATGTTGTTTCGCATAAACGCAGAAGCTTATGCAGGGCATTCTGATTGGCGATTCCCAACTCTGGAGGAAGCGGCCTCTTTGTTGGAGCAAAAGGGGGTAAATGAGGGCTTAATTGAGGGTTTAAAGATTAACCCGGTATTCCATTCACAGCAGTCAAAGATATGGACGGGTGATATTTTTGAATTGAATTTAAAAGGTTACCCCTGGTATGTGGATTTTAGGAAAGGTGGATTTGGTTTAAGTTTTGAGCATCATGAGATTTTTCTTCGTCCCGCCCGTTCAACCCAAGTGCCCGCCAAAAATTTTAATTTTTGGCATGAATTGAAATTTATTGTAGAAGAAACTCTTGGAAGGGGTCTAAAGCATCCTGAAGACAACTTCTTTTATGGGTTTAAAGGTGTGGTTGAAAATGATACAGACTTTATTTTGGATGCCCGGCCTTATGAGTTGGAAAAATATTTCAGAAACTGGGTCAAAGAATCATATCGGCGTAAACTTAATTTGATTGATAGGCACTCTGAAAATTTTGAAAAGTTGAGCGGGCGTCCTCTAAATGAAATTGAAATCTCATGCCTGTCACGCATGAGGACTCTTGAAGAGATCGATGAAATTTTCAAGAGAGTATTTGATGTATCTAGTCTGGAAGACGCCCTTGAAGTCGAAATAGGTTGGATGAAAAAGGAGGCTCACGTTCCGCCACTTCTTTATGACAAGGTTTCCTGGATGGGGAAAAAACTCCTGGGGCAAAATTGGGCATTTCACCCGGCTGGAAGGGTTGTTCAAGTGGTTCACAATGATGAGGAAGGTATTGAAAAGCGAACTTTGCAGTTCTGGGAAAGTTTCGAAAAATTAAAGCCCTCTGTGGTCCAGGTATTATCTGAGACCCTTCCAGAAAAATTAAAAATTCAAGCCGGGACCGATTACTTCAACCATCTGGATAGTATTTATTTTATTGGAAAGCTTAAGAAATATTTAAAATATTTTGGAAGCGATACAGATTACGATGACCCGAAAATTGAGTTGTGTTTCCATTTAGGTGATAAAGGGTACTTGGTTGGAGTGAAAGTGGGTGAAGTGGTCTATGTGGATCAGCGCAATTTTAAAACAGGAAAGTCGCCCCAAAGACTTTGGGGAAAAGGTGAGGAGTCATGTGACGCGCAAGGTAAAAGAAAAGCGGCCCAACCAAAATGGAAAATCGAAAGGGTGGCGGTTCGTACCCGTGACTCCTATTTTGAGTCCGACGTTCAATATGAGTTCCAGGTTACTAAAAGGGGAGCCAGGAAGCCTTTTGTCACCTTTTACCGGTCCGAATATTCGGACGACAGAGGAGACCAGAATAGCGGATGCCGTAGTGTTAATTTATCTGAAGATGGGAAAAGTGTTATTGCTACCCATGAAGA
>JAJDAX010000307.1 GCA_029261615.1 Nitrospinaceae bacterium | reverse complement strand
AACTGTTTTTGGTGGTTGAGGACTTGCAAACCAGGCGTATCAACCGGAATGAGCCTGAATATCTCGAGTCCCGACTATTGGTCAATGGATTTTTGAAACAATTGATTCCGGAGAATCAGAAACGGACATGAATCGCTTTTGGGTCTTTATTTTATTGGGTTTAAGCCTCGCGCTGCCAGTCTCAGGTTGCGTTAAAAACAACTCGTCTATCGACCAGTTGACTGAGGGCGATCCTGTCAAAAAACTGCAGATTCCCAGAAACAAAAAAAACGATAAAAATCGATCCTCCCGCAATGAAAACTCAAAAGGCTATACCACCAAGGTTTCCAAAAAAGGAATCGACCTGAATGAAATAAATAACCTCATACCACCCGCCGACAGGAAAATGGCGGTGGTTACTGGAAATAATGTTCCCCTGAGAAAGGGACCCGGAATAAAATTCCGAAAAATCGGTTCAGCAGATAAAGGCGATGAGTTCAAGTTCTTGAGGGAAGTCCGGCGATCTGCCAAAACCCCGATCTGGTTTCTGGTGGTAAATGACAAGGGGGAAAAATTCTTTATCCCAAAACTGTTTGCCAAACTGGAAAAAAGGAAGCTGGAGAATATCGGGGGCAAAGACGGAAAAGGAAAATCGACAAATAAGGAAGGTGAATTCGTCCGCCGAGGCACCCGGTTAGACCCGGAAAACGTCCGATTCGAAAAAGATTCGGCACCTCCTCTACCTAAAGAGCTGAAAAAAGCCAAACACATCACCCTCAATTTTGAGGGAACGGACATTTACGAAGTCATCACCACCTTCGCGGAATTGCTCAAACTCGATTACGTTATCGAAGGCAATGTGCAGGGCAAAGTCACCTTGCAGACCTTCAACCAGATTCCTGCGGAAGACCTCTATTCCGTATTCGAGCAGATACTCGCTGTAACCCAGATGACGGTGGTCAAAAGCGGAAGCTTTTACCGGTTCCTTCCGCTACCCGACGCTCCGCGAAAACCGATCAGCATCTATTATGGCAACGACCCCAACCTCCCCAAGGGAGACCGGGTTGTGATCCAGATCATTCCGTTACGCTATGTTTCGAACACCGCCATGCGGCAGGTCATCACTCCCCTGCTTTCCGGCACAGCCACCCTGCTCGACGTTCCCGACACGCGCAACCTGATGATGGTCGACCTCGCCTCCAATGTAAGCAAGGTGATGAAAGTCATTCGTGCCATCGACATCGATAAACTCGCGGCATCCGACATCAAGCTGTTTGAAATGGATCACTCCGATGTGACGATGGTGGCAGAAGAGCTGGAGGAAATCTTCATTTCAATGGGCTATCAAAAAGCATTAGGTGAAAGCCTGACGTTTCTGCCCATCACCCGATTGAACTCTCTTCTTGTGGTCAACTCTCTTGAAGAAGTCATGGAGACGGTGGAGTTCTGGGTAGGCAAACTGGACCAACCCATGTCCGGGGGAAATCTGAGCACATTCGTGTATTACGTACAAAACGCCGAAGCAACTTCTCTGGCCGGCATACTCAACTCCATCTTTGCCGAAGAAAAAAGCAAGAAGAACGACAAGAAAAACGCCAAAACAGCGGCCGCTGCTAAAAAAGCGGCACAAAACAAGAATAAGAAAAATATCAATCCCAGAACCGGTGCCCCCAATACCACTCCATTCCGGGTGGCAGGCGGAATTCAGGCGCAGGTTGAGGGTGACCTCATCATTATACCGGATGAAGACACCAACTCTCTGGTAGTCCGCACCGCCGCTAAAAATTATCCCGGTGTTCTGGAGCTGGTCAAAAAGCTGGATCTACTACCGCAACAGGTCGTGATTGAAGTGATGATTCTGGACCTGACCATCGACGAGCAAACCCGTACCGGCCTCGAATGGGCGACGCAACAAGCTGGCCCCGGTTCCAATATTTTCGCAGGTGGCACCAATGGGAACACGACGGGAACCTTGCTTGGCACCGCTTTAGGTCAAGCCGCCACTCCCCTGTTTGCTGCAGGGTCCAGTTTCTTTGTTGGGGATCCCGGCAAACTGATCGCCCTTCTGCAAGCGTTCTCCAGCGATTCAAAAGCCAATGTAGTGGCCAATCCGATTCTGGTGACCTCCGACAATAAGGAAGCCACCATTTCCATCACTGACGATATCCCGATTCAAAGCTCAACCATTTCGTCACCGACAGCAGGTCAGCCTTTAACACAGACAACGATTGAATTCAGAAGTGTCGGCGTTAAACTGGGTATCCTGCCGAAGATCAATTCAGACAATTTTGTTAACCTAAAAATCAATCAGGAAATCAGTAACCGCGGTCCCGATGTTGGAACGGTTCCTTCCTTCAGCACTCGCGTGGTCAATACTGAGGTTGTTCTTAAAGACAACCAGATTCTGGTCATGGGCGGTCTTATGCGTACCACCACTAATGAAACCATCTCCGGAATTCCCCTGCTCAAGGATATTCCAGGTATTGGCCGACTGTTCAGCACCACCGATGAAACCCTGAACAAAACGGAATTAATGCTGTTCATCACGCCGCATATTATTTCAAATACCGGGGACAGCAAATCAATAACCAACCATTTCCGCAA
>JAJDAX010000306.1 GCA_029261615.1 Nitrospinaceae bacterium | reverse complement strand
GCCTCTAGATCAGTTGGTTTTCGATCGCATAGTAGATGATTTCGGCATTTTTCTTCATTTTCAGCTTTTCCAGGATGCGAGTGCGGTAGGTACTGATGGTTTTCACGCTGAGGGACAATTCTTCACCGATTTCAGTGAGAGTTTTGCCAGAGGCTATCATGAGGAAGACTTGGTATTCGCGATCAGACAGTAATTCGTGGACCGGCTTGTCTGTCTGGAGAAAATCAAAAGCCAGCTTCTCTGTGACTTTTGGGGTTGCAAACTTGCCGCCCCCGGCCACTTTGCGTACCGCTTCAAGAATTGTGTCCATATTACTGTCCTTGGTGAGGTAACCCGCCACCCCAGCCTTGAAAAAACGGACTGCGTACTGGTCTTCAGGGTACATGCTAAGAATAAGCAAAGGGATTTTGGGATATTCCTCCTGCATTTGCCGAACAACCTCCAAGCCATGCTTGTCTGGCAGGGCAATATCCAGGATCACCAGGCTGGGTTTGTGCTTCCTGGCTAGATTGACAACTTCACGGCCTGAATCTGCTTCCCCTACTACCTCGATATCATTAGTCTCAGAAAAGGCATTTTTTAATCCCCGTCGAAACAATGGATGGTCGTCTACAACGAGGAGGGTTATTGGTTTTCTTCCGGTTGCGATGGTGTTCATGTTGTCTCCGTATTAATTTGAATCGTCACTGTTGTTCCCTTGTTTTCTTCGCCCTGGATGTCCACTTCACCTCCCCAAGGCAAAACGCGTTCCTTCATTCCCAGGATTCCAAGGGATTTCGAATCTAAAATTTGACATGATTTGATTCCTTTACCGTTGTCGGCGACTTTTAAAATCAGCTGACCGTTTTCCTGTTTCAGGTTGACTCTCACCTGAGAGGCCTGAGCGTGTCGCATAATATTGGTCAGTGTTTCCTGAAATATCCGGAATAAAGCTGTGGCATGTTCCGGGTTTAGGGATTCTGGTAAAGCGTTGACCTGTGCCTTGCAGTCGATACCGGTACGTTTCTCAAAGTCGTGGGCCTGCCATTCGATAGCATCTTTTAATCCCAGGTCGTCGAGCACAGGTGGCCGCAAGTCCATCACCAGTTGTTTTACCGCAGGCAGGGTGCCTTCGACAAGTTCCAAAAGCCTTTCCGTATTTTCTTGAAGGTCAGGGGCTGTTCGGCTCAATTTTTTATCGAGCAGGTCCAGTTCAAGTTTCAGTGTGGTTAATACCTGTCCCAATTGATCATGGAATTCGCGGGCGATCCGGGAACGCTCTTCCTCGCGGATGTTTTGCAGGCGATGGTAAAGGCTTCGCAACTGTTCTTCAGATTTTAAAATATTTTTCTCGGCGGTGATTCGTTCCGTTGCTATACCCAGGAGATTCGCAAGGGTATCGATCAGATGACGCTCTTCTTTGAGAAAAGGGCCTTCAAAGGCCGCAGGTTTCTCGACGGTGTAATAGACCTCAAGAGAGCCGCGTTGAACGTCGGATACCAAAAGAGGAGCTGAAATCATCCAGGGAGACCCGTTAAACAATGGGGACCCGTAAGTTTTATTATCGAACCGGACTTTGACGCGAGTGGCATCGGGGAATTGCCAGCCGGGCTTAATGTTGGCTTCGAGTTCGTTGAAAATTAATTCAAATGTTTTTGAAGTTCCGATCAATTGGGAAACCTGATACAGACAGGTGAGTTCCTTGATTCTTTCCTTCAGAATAGAGAGCAACTTCTCCTGATGAGACTCTGCCCGTTGCCGTTCAATGGCCCGTCCAAGGTGGATTCCAGCCTGAGACATGACCTCGAGCATTTCGGTCTGAGGTTCGACAGCATGGGTCGAAAAAAATTCCATGACCCCGACCACCTCTTTACCGATCAGTACGGGAAACGCGAAACCAGCGCGGATGCCAATATTGCTGACCAAATGTGCCCTCGGAAAATTTTCGTCCAGAGTGGCATCGGCAATCCAGGCAGGATTGCCGCTTTCAAGTACACGACCCGGAAGGCCCACGCCAGATTCAAAGTTTGTAGATTCAGTAACCTTTTTTAAATTCAAAAACGGGTCTTCTTCGGAAAAGTACCAGATGTTGGATGAGACCAGTTGTTTACCCCCTTCGACCACATAAAGATGTCCAACGGGCCAGCCCGTGTGACTGCATAGTTGTTCGAGAGCATTTGTCATAGTGTCTTCAACAGAACGGCTGATATTGGCCGCAGCTGTCAGGTTTTTGTTTAGTTCCAAAAACGACTTTTCACGCACGATTTTTTCGTGCGCTTCGTGAAGTTCCCGGGTGCGACCCTGGACATTGATTTCCAGAGCATGATGGGCTTTTTGCAATTTTAGTTGTGTTCGCTGCTGCAGCAGGCACAACATTGCGGTGAACCAAATTGCAACGATGGCCAGGAAGCGGTTCAACAAAACCTTCCAGAGTTCACCCCCTGGAGGTGAAATGAAAATCCCGACAATACAAAGAACCGTTCCCGCAGTCGCTTCAAGCAGAATATATTTTCGATTCCCTGTGAGCAGACCGAGCAGAACCAAAGCGACGTATAAGACACCATCCGAAACCCCCAATGGGCTGACCCAGTCAATCAACAGCACAAATCCTGCAGTCCCCAGGGAAAGGAGGAAAATCAGTTTTGGATTTTTTTGGAGTTTTTCAGAAACGAGATTCATGAGCCTTGTAGGAAGAAATAGCCTTCCAGCATACCATAAAGAATTAATGTCTGGATTTTTTGAAAACCTATCGAGGCTTTTTTCAAAGAAATTGGGTGGAAGTTTTGCCAGATAAAACAGGAGAGAGACGTGTTTTTTAGAAGGGTTTCGGAGGTGTATACTGTTCAGGAAGCCAAAGTTACGAGGTTTCCAATGTGGGGCGAAAAATATGAAATGAGAAAATGGAATGGTCGATCAAATAAAAGATAGAGGTTGGTTTCAAACGATACCCGGGAATTCATTGTAGGATTTCCGGGAGTCATTGATCCCCCTAAAAAAGGAGAATATCGTGAGTAAAACAATCCGAATCGTTGCTGCCCTGATCCTGGTTTTGTCATTCGCTTTTCCGATTCAGGCCATTGAGATGCGCGGTGAGCTGATCCTCAATAAAGGACCGGTTCTGGAAATTGACTCCATGCATCGAACGCCGGTATGCGAAAGCCTGCTGGATATTCATGCAGGCAAGGATCAACCGAATTTTTTCAATTACCGTGACAACAATTGCCAGGGACGTTATACCTTCACCCTTCGAGGGAAGCCCGGGTCGACGGTCACTTTGTTTGGAAATGTTGACTATAGAAAAGAGCGTGGTTACCTCATCGTTCGTAAGCTGGACGATCAGGAAATCTGGTTAACCGAGCTTGAGTCCATTCCGGCAAACCAGTGGGTGAAACGTGCGCCTGAAAATGGTTACGGCGGATACGAGGCCTACTATGCTTCGGCGCCACAATTCAGTCAAAATATTGCATCTGTTAAATGGGGGCACTGGTGGGGACAGGATGTTCCTAAAGGTACTCATTAAATCTTAGCAGGAGGAAAAGGAGTCATCATGAAGCAAACCAAATTTTTTGCAGTATTGTTGAGCATCCTATTGTTCCTTCCCATTTCCTCTGGAGCCATGGGCCGAAGCGGGTTAATCCTGAATGCGGAGGGTCTGCGCGAGTTGGGGTTTTCCATGGGCGGCAATTTTGCATTGTATGATGTCCC
>JAJDAX010000305.1 GCA_029261615.1 Nitrospinaceae bacterium | reverse complement strand
CTCAGCACCTGAAACTATTACTCGCCTTTTGGATATGGGCATGAATCCCTTGAACTTTGCGGATGCCTTACTCCTAATTGTTGCCCAGCGCCTGGTCCGAACCTTATGCAAGGGCTGCAAGGAAGATTATCATCCCGACCGGGCAGAATACGATATTCTAGTTAATGAATATGGCGGTGAAGAATTATTCAGGGCTAATGTTGGAATCGAATATACAGATGACCTGATGTTAAAGAGACCCAAAGGATGTGATAAATGCGGGAATACCGGATATGCAGGAAGAACGGGTTTGCATGAATGTCTCGAAGGAACAGATGAAATCAAGCGTATGATTATGAAAAAATCTATGGTGGAAGATTTGCGCAAACAGGGTTTAAGTGATGGAATGACCACTCTGAAGCAGGATGGAATAATGAAAATATTTAAAGGAGATTGCGATCTTAAACAGGTTATGGCTGTTTGTATTGTCTAACAAGCAGGCAACTGAATTCGAGCCCGGTTAAATACTTCCCGAAAATAATGGACAAAACTTAGTTAGAAGCTTTTCCCATCTTTTCAATCCATTCTTTTTGTATGTCTAACGCCCGTTGGACAATCGCCTGGTTCCTTAATTTTTTATCGCGAATGCTTGTTTCCTTCCCTGTAAACAAACCGAAGTTGATATTCATCGGTTGAAAAGTCCCTTTCCCTTTTTCAAGAACATGTTTCAGCAACGCACCTATCGCAGTATCTTTCGGCGGTAGATCAAATCGCTGGTTTTTTATCTGTTGAGCCCCGGACAAACCCGCCATTGCTCCCATGGCACAGGATTCCACATACCCTTCCACTCCAACAATCTGGCCAGCAAAATAAAGGCCTGGCCGATCTTTCACCTGAAAATCAGGCCCTAGCAATTCCGGTGCATTAACATAGGTGTTTCGGTGAATAGCGCCGTAACGAAAAAACTCGGCTTTTTCCAACCCCGGGATCATGCGAAAAATTTCTTTTTGACCAGGATAGGTAAGCTTGGTCTGAAATCCGACAATATTATAAGCCGTCCCCTCTTTGTTTTCTTTTCGTAGTTGAACCACGGCGTAATAACGTTCTCCCGTTTCCGGGTGGTTTAACCCTACAGGTTTCATCGGGCCAAAGGACAATGTCTTGTGCCCTCGCGAAGCCAATTCTTCAATTGGCATGCATCCTTCAAAATACACGGGCTTTTCAAATTCCTTTAAAGCAACTTTTTCTGCTTTGAGAAGTGCATCGAGAAAAGCATCATACTGCTCGCGGCTCATTCCGCAATTCAGGTAATCTGCTGTGCCTTTACCGTATCGTGATGCAAAGAATGCTTTGCTGGTGTCGATGGTATTGGCATCAATGATAGGAGACAGTGCATCGTAAAAATACAGATACTCATCTCCCATCAGCGTGGCAATTTCCTGAGATAAGGCTGGTGATGTGAGCGGCCCAGTTGCGATCACAACAGGACCCTCATCGGGAATGGCCTTCAACTCATCTCTTTTAAATGTGATGTTGGGATGATTTTCAAGAGCGCGGGTGATTTCCGCCGAAAACAAATCCCGGTCCACCGCGAGTGCCGCCCCGGCTGGAACCGCGTGCTGGTCGGCTGCCCGGATCACCAGAGAGTTTAAATTTCTAAGTTCTTGCTTAAGGATGAATGGGGCTGATGTCTCATTAAGAGAGCCGAGGGAATTGCTGCAAACCAACTCGGCGCAATCGCCGGTTTTGTGGGCCGGGGTAGGATGATGCGGGCGCATTTCATAAAGAACAACCGGCACCCCGCTCTCTGCGGCTTGCCAGGCAGCTTCTGAACCGGCGAGTCCGGCCCCCACTACAGTAAGAAAGGAATTCATAGTGAGGGTCGGTTGCTTTCTTTAGGCTGCTTCTTCGGTTTTTTTAAATTTGCATTTGGGACAAATTATGGAGGCACCCTCATTTTTCTTCCATTTTTCTACCATGTAGGTGCTGTCGCAATCTTTTTCAGGACAAGCTTCGGGAACCGGCTTATCCCATGATACGAAAGAACAATCCGGATAGGCACTGCAACCGTAAAATGTACGGCCTTTTTTGGAGCGACGGGAAGTCACATAGCCTTTGCAGGCCTCTTCGGGGCAATCAAGACCGAGACTCAGTGGCTTGGTGAATTTACATTCAGGGTAATTTGAACATGCCAGGAATTTCCCAAATCGTCCCATTTTGAGGACAAGCGAGGTTCCGCATTTATCGCATTCACCCTCAGCTTCTTGCGGAGCCTCTTCTTCCTCTTGCCCAGGTTTCTTTACTTCCCGGGTATTTTTGCAATCAGGGTATCCGGAGCAAGCCATGAATTTCCCAAAACGTCCCCATTTGATGATCATGGGCTGGTCGCATTTTTCGCAAACCTCGTCTGTTTCCTCTACCTGGCTTTTAACATCCTTCATTTTCTTTTCTGCTTCAATCAGGTTTTTCTCGAAAGGACCATAAAAATTTCGAAGCGTATCAACCCACTCGACTTTTCCTTCCTCGATCAGATCCAGGTTGCCTTCGAGTTCTGCCGTAAATTTCTCAGTCAGGATATCAGGAAAGTTTTCGACCAGCATGTCACTGACCATCACACCCAGTTCCGTCGGAGACAATCGCTTTTCTTCATTGCGCACATAATCACGATCCTTGATTACACTGATGATCGAAGCATAGGTACTGGGTCGACCAATCCCTCGAGCTTCAAGCTCCTTGACCAGCATGGCTTCTGAAAACCTGGGTGGAGGCTGGGTAAAGTGCTGTTCCGGATCAATTTTAAGAAGCTTCAATAATTCGCCCTTGCTGAGATCCGGAAGGACTTTGTCTCCGGGTTTTCCTTTGGCATCATCATCGTCATTCTGATTTTTGCCTTGAGTCTTTTCCTCGGCTTCTTCCACATATACTTTCATGAACCCATGAAACTTGATGACGGAGCCATTCGCTCGAAAAACAAGGTCACCGCATTTAATATCGAACTGTGTTGTGTCCAGTTTCGCAGGTACCATTTGGCAGGATACCGCTCTAGCCCAGATCAGATTGTATAATCTGTAGAGGTCTTTCTCGAGTTTCGGTTTCAGGGATTTAGGTTCAATGGTGACATCTGTCGGACGGATGGCTTCATGCGCTTCCTGAGCCGATTTTTTACTTTTATAAACGTTGGGCTTAGCTGGCAGATAATCCTTTCCAAACTTTTCTTCAATATAACCCCGAATTGCTTCCACGGCCTCATCAGCAAGCCGGGTGGCATCCGTTCTCATATAAGTGATCAATCCGACATTGCCCTTGTCCTCAAAGTTGACCCCCTCATACAGCCGCTGGGCCAGCATCATCGTTTTCTTTGGAGAAAATCCGAGTTTTCGGGACGCTTCCTGCTGCAGGGAACTGGTGATAAAAGGTGCTACCGGGTTTCGCTTACGTTCCTTTTTCACGACATCTTCCAAGGCGAAATCTTTACCCTGGGTCAGTGCAACCAGTTTTTCTGCCTGCTCCTGGTTAGCAATTTCCGCTTTATCATCACCTACCTTGTGTAATTTTGCCGAAAATGAAGGTTCCTTGCTCCCTTCCAGATCGGCCGTAATGCTCCAGTATTCTTCCTGCTTGAAATCCGTGATCTCCTGCTCCCGCTCACAGATCATCCGCAAGGCTACTGATTGGACGCGCCCTGCACTCAAGCCTCGGTGGATTTTTTTCCAGAGCAGTGGGCTGATTTTGTACCCCACCAGCCGATCCAGTATGCGGCGCGCCTGTTGAGCGTTCACTCTGTTCGTATTCAGTTCGGTCGGATTGGCCAACGCCTCTTGCACACCTTTTTTGGTGATTTCGTTGAACATGACCCGATAAATTTTGCCTTTAACCAGTGGAGCCACTTCATTCAAAATATGAAAGGCAATGGCCTCCCCTTCCCGATCGGGATCGGGCGCGAGATAGACATCATCAACCTTTTTGGCTGCTGCCTTCAGGGCGCTGAGGATCTTCCCCTTACCCCTGATGGTGATATATTTAGGCGCAAAATCATTATCTACGTCGACACCGAGGTCCTTCTTTGGCAGATCCTTGATATGGCCCACCGAGGCCTTGATGATGAAATTTTTGCCGACAATCTTCTTTAGCGTGTCCACCTTGGTAGGGGACTCAACAATAAGGAGTGACTTGCCCATACAACCTCAGGATATTTCCACTTGATTGTTAATAAACTTCTTTCCGTCTGTCTGTCGCACCAGATTTTTGAGCTCCAGTTCCACCAGAGTAGCTGAAACTTCTCCCGGAGACAACCCGCTGTTCATAATCAGGTCATCAATTTGCATTTCATCATTCCCCATTAATGCCATGAGTTTTTGTTCACGATCATTCAAGGAATCGGGTGAAATGATTGAATTTTGCTTTTTTCCGGATAATGCTTCGTGTATCTCGGCAGGTAACTCTTCTAAAATAGAATCAACACTGGTTACCATTTTTGCCCCGCATCGTATCAGATTGTTCGTTCCTCTGCACTTCTCGGATGTAATATTTCCAGGTACTGAATAAACTTCGCGGCCTTGCTCCAACGCAAAATCGGCCGTAATCAGTGCACCACTTTTTTCGCCGGCCTCAATCACAAGCGTTCCAAGGGACATTCCAGAGATCACCCTGTTTCTGGCTGGGAAATTATTCCGGTCTGGCCTCGTAGAAACAGGAAATTCGGACAAGACACATCCATTTTGGATTATTTCTTCTCTCAGCTTCTGATTTTCAGGTGGATAGGTATAGTCCAGCCCACATCCAAAAACAGCGACCGTAGTGCCTCCATTATCCAGCGCAGTCCTGTGAACGAGGGTGTCGATTCCCCGGGCCATACCGCTGATCAGTGTTATACCCATGGGCGCTAATTGAGAGCACAGTCGCTGCGCTACAATCTTCCCATAACTGGAAGCCAGCCTGGTCCCTACTACCGCTATGGAGATGGGAAAGGCTTTAGGAGGGGTTCCCTGATAATAGATTACAGGGGGCGGATCATATATTGCTTTCAATAGGTCTGGATATTCTTCGCTATTAAATGTCAAAATTCCGGCATTGAGCCTGTCCAGCAATACCTGTTCGCGCTCAATTCGTGAGACCGGATCAAACTCCCTTATTTGTTC
>JAJDAX010000304.1 GCA_029261615.1 Nitrospinaceae bacterium | reverse complement strand
GTGGTGCTGTCCAAACTGTTTAATGCGCTATAAAGAGGCGGGGGGGCAACTGGACTGCCATTCACCAGATTGTCAATTTTTGCCAGGCGGGCATCCTCCTTTTGGTGCTTTTGACGGATTTTTTCAAGAAGCTCCTCCTTTGACGGAAGTGATGAAGCGCTTTCTTCATGATCGCTATCGGGGTTCTCGGCAAATTGCATACCGCAATCCCCACATTCAAAAAAATCGAAATTGATCGATTTTGAGTAAAGGGAGCGATTCCCCTCGCTTTTTATATTATTTGATGAGCATTTTGGGCATTTCATGAAATGAAGACTTTATGAGCCAGCTTGAAAGTGAGGATGAAATTAGTTTACTAAACAGATGCGGATGGTAGCACGAAGTTTGGAATAGTAAAAGAGGGGGTACAGGGCCTTAACTGGATAGTCAGGTTTGATTTTTCAGGAGGGGAATTGCGCTCTTGCCCAATCAAGGGCAAGAGCGTTCAATTATATAAATAAGATCGAAAATAATATTTTTTTTGGAATTTTTATTTGGATCAATTCAAATTGTCCCTAGTCTTCGACCAACCCAGCCTGAATGGCGTAATGGGTGAGTTGCGCGTTGTTTTTCATTTTCATTTTATTCAGGATGCGGCTTCTGTGGGTGCTGATTGTGTTGACGCTTAAAGTCAATTCCTGAGCAATTCCAGTCACTGTTTTCCCGGAGGCGATCATGCACAATACCTGAAACTCGCGATCCGACAATGTTTCATGCGGGGCTTTTTCGTGATCAAGAAATTCATAAGCGATTTTTTCTGTGAGCCGTGGACTCATGAACTTTCCACCTTGAGAAACTTTGCGCAGTGCGTCGACGATCTGGCTCGGGGGACTTTCCTTGGTCAGGTAACCTGAAGCACCGGCTTTCATAAAGCGGATAGCATAGCGATCTTCCGGGTACATGCTAAGTATCAGGATTGGAAGATCCGGTTGATCTTTTTTAAGTTGTTTCAGGAGTTCAAGGCCGTTCGGTCCTGGCATAGAAATGTCGAGCAACAAAACGTTGTAAGCCTTGTCTTTGATTTTGTCCAGTAGTTGAAAACCATCTTCGGCTTCATCGATGACTTCAAATTCTGGAAATCTGGAGAAAGCGGTTTTTAAACCTTGGCGGAAAATCGGGTGGTCGTCTGCTATCAGCAGTTGAATCGTGTCAGTAGTAATCATGTTTTTATTATATAACAGAGATCATGTCTGTCTATGCCTTAAAATAATTTTATGTTTTATTGGGCTAATTCCAATGGAAAAGAAAAACTGACTTCCGTTCCGTTTGGGGCGGCGCGTTCAATATTCAAATCACCTCCAAGGTTTTGTGCTCTTTCTCGCATTCCAATCAAGCCAAGAGATGTGATTCGCGATAGTTGTTCGTTCGTAATACCCTTACCGTTATCACGAACAATAAGCTCGAGCTTTCCATGCTCATGCCTCAGTGAAACTGTGACATGGTTGGCCTTGGCGTGCCTTGCAACGTTGGTTAAGGCCTCCTGGCATATTCTGAAACATGTTGTCGATATATCCTTGCCTAGGTTTTCGGGTAGCCGTTGTATTTCACTTTGTATTCTTATTCCAGTCTGTTCTTGAAACTCCTGTGCCTGCCATTCGAGGGCTTCAGATAGTCCCAGGACATCCAGGATTCCAGGTCGCAACTCGGTGGAAATTCTTCTGACAGTTTGAAGTGTTGTTTCCACCAGCCCCATCATGACCTGAAGGTCTTCCTGAATTGGAAACCCTTCGTCGAGTGTCCTTTCTTCCAGGATTGCCAGTTTCATTTTAATGGTGGTCAACATTTGACCGAGTTCATCATGAATTTCTCTGGAGATACGGGTTCGCTCTTCTTCCCTTACATTTTCCAGATGATTACTCAGGTTTTGCAGTTTTTCATTCGAGGTCTTAAGGCTGCGTTCCATAATTTTTCGCTGAACAATTTCGTCCTGTAATTGTCGAATCGCCTCCCTGATTTTCAGAGTCCGGTCTTCTACCTCATTGGAAAGCTTCGCCTTGAGTTTTTTAATTTCGTTCTTTTTGCGTTGGTCCTCATTTGCAAGGCAGGCAATTCGTGACACGCTTTCGATTAAGGCTTGTTGAGAAAGGGTCGGTAGTTTTTTCGATTTAGTGAACAGGCTGATAGTTCCTATAGACGTTCCTCTTGAGTTTACTATCAGGGCTGTGTGGCAGTAGTGATAGTTTTGCGAGGACAGTGATTCACTGAGTGTTGTCCACCCTGGATGGGAATGTAAATCCTTAACCTCCATTTTTTTTTCAGTAACGCTCTTCCCTAGGAAGGCATTTTGAAATTCCGATTGCTTCATGTTCCTCACCAGCTTCAAAAACTGAGAGGAAAGTCCAGGGCCGGTTGCCTGTCGACTGCCTGGAGTATCGAAAAAACAAAGAAGCGCGGAGGTTCCTGGTATGAAGTCCTCAAGTTTCTCCGTGATAAAGTTGAAAATTATTTTGGGTGGAGTGTTTCTGTGTAGCAGGTCAAGACTCTGGTGAAGGATGGCTGGCGGTACAGATAGGGCTGAGCTTTTAGGCTTTGAAATCAATTGGACCTGCTTTTTTTGGGAGGAGGTCTGAATACGGTTTTTAACTTTTTGATTTGGTTTTCGCTTAGGTATCGGCATTTTTGAAATAAAGGGATTAGAAAGATGAGTTGCAGAAATCTATTATTTGATATGATGGTTGAGCCTCAACCTCTTCTACTTAATATATCCCGGTTTTTTGAATTTTAATACCAGGATATCTATTCTTTGCCAGGATTTGACGGGAATCAATAAATGAAAAATAAACCAAAGCTATATTTGATTGACGGCTCTGCTTATATATTTCGTGCATTTTATGGTGTAAGGCATCATCTGACTAACTCCAAAGGCATGCCAACCAACGCCCTTTATGGTTTTACTACCATGTTGATGAAAGTGGTGAGGGAAGAGGAACCGGAATATCTGGTAGTTGTCTTTGACACAAAGGCCAAAACTTTCCGCCACGACCTTTATCCTGAGTATAAGGCGAATAGGGGAGAACCACCGGAGGATTTGAAGGCTCAATTCCCCTATTTTGAAAAGCTGGTTGATTCTTTCAATATTATGACATTGAGTCAGGAGGGTTTTGAGGCTGATGACATCATTGGAACGCTCGCGCGAAAGGGGGAGCGGGAAGGAATGCATGTGGTGATCGTCAGTGGAGACAAAGACATGATGCAACTGGTTTCTAAAGATATTGTTATGTTGGATACCATGAAAAATAAAACGCTGGGTACAGCGGAAGTTAAAGAAAAATTTGGAGTTGATCCTGATTTGGTGATTGAAGTTCTTGGGTTGATGGGAGATACCAGTGATAACATTCCGGGGGTTGCTGGGGTGGGTCCTAAAACAGCGGCTGACTTGATTCAAAAGTTTGGATCAATGGAAGGTTTGTACGAGCAACTTGATTCGATAGATAAAAAGAAACTCAAGGAGAAACTGGAAACTCATCGCGATAATGCCTTTTTGAGTCGTAAGCTTGTCACGATTGATACGGAGATGAGTCTGGAATGCGAGATCAAGGATATGGTCCGAAGGGACCCCGATGCTGAAAAAATGCGAGCACTTTTTGAAGAATTTGAATTTCACACACTGTTAGATGAACTTCCTGAAACACAATCGACTCAACCTCCACAAACGGTTGAGACTGAATATAGAGCTGTACTTACAGATGATCAGTTAGACGAATTAATTTTTGAACTAAAAAAGGCAGGCGAGTTTGCGGTGGATCTTGAAACCACGGGATTGCGACCCGTATGGGCCAGAATTGTGGGTTTGTCTTTTTCAGTCAAGGCAGGAA
>JAJDAX010000303.1 GCA_029261615.1 Nitrospinaceae bacterium | reverse complement strand
ACCATCTGGTACCAGTCGATTTTTTCAGGGTCGATACCCGATTCAACGGCCTTCTTGATCCGGTGCAGACTTTTCTCGGAGCGCTCGACCACATCCATCAAGTCAATGCCTCTTTGCCGTGCGGCATTGATCATGCCGTCCCATTCCATTTTAGTGATCATGACCCCGGTGTAACAACAGTGGGCACAGCCTTCACCACAGGTGAGAGGGGGCATCTTTTTGTCGTAGGCCGCGTCCATGATTTTCCAGAGAGCCTGAAGCGGCGGGATACGTTCCGCCTTGGCCAGGTCCTGCGCGTTTTTTAGCAGGAGTTCATAGGCGAACTGCAACTCACCTTCGGTGAATCGAGCGGTGATGTAATTGCGCAACTCCTGGGCATCGGTCATGCCCATCAGGTAAACGCCGTTCTGGTCTGCAAATCCGGTAGAGGTCATTTTGAAAGTGTCTTTGAAAATTTGAGGAGTAATTTAAAACACGTAATTTATTTATTCTTCGCGACGAACTTCATCTGCAGTTCGTAGATGAGCTGGCCCAGCAGTTTGTCTTCTTCTGTCGTCAGGTTGCCCTTGGATTTTTCATGCAGCATGATCAGGATTTCGATGGTCTGTTGCACAGCCGGAAGGTTTTGCTCGACCTGACCGGTGGTCGGGTCTGGCATGTCTCCCAGATGATAAAACGCAGATGAGGCGAGCGACATGACAAAGGTGGAGAAATCAATGCTGGGTGGCTGGCCTTCCGGATGATCTGCCACATGTGTTTCATGCTGCTGTTGTTTGGCTGTTTCTTTTTCCTGTTCGGTGTCACCTTCCTGAATTTCATCGTCCGATTGATAGGCCGATCGCTTGTCTTTAATTACGAAGCCCGATTCTTCATTTTCCTCTTCACTCATGGCCCTGTCCTCTCCAGAAAATTTTGCTGAAACCGGTTGCCCTCTTGAAGCAGCTTTTCCACCCGAATCAGGTGGATTCAGGTTAAACTGTGGGAAGGATATCAGGTTCTGCTGAAGACTGTCAAAATAATGAAAATGTTGAGCGGAATTGCCGCTGCTTTGCTGACTTTTTTATCATGAAATCCCGATTTTTCATTTTGGTGCTGGTATCGGTCATTTGTTTTCCTGCCTGCTCTACGGAAAAAATGGCGATCCGCTTTGCCTCCCCCCTGATGCAGGGGCAGGTGGCCTCCATCCATGAAGAAAGCGACCTCGAGCTCGCTGATCGGGCCATTCCTGCTGGCATTAAAATGCTGGAAGGCCTGTTAAAGTCTGACCCCGAAAACCCGGATTTGTTACTGCCCCTGGCCGAAGGGTTGTGCAACTATGCCTTCAGTTTTATTGAAGATGAGAATCCGGAGCGGGCATCAAAATTATATTTACGAGGACGTGTCTATGCGACCCGTGCCCTCCTTGCCATGGGCGGACCTGCCGACCTGACCGAATTGAATCAGGATGAATTCAAAGAAGGCCTGGCCGCTGTTCCGGAAAGTGCCATGCCTGCATTGTATTGGACCGGACGCTGCTGGGCGGGCTGGCTGATGCTCAATTTGGATGACCTCGAAGCGCTGGCGGCGATTTCCAAACTGGAAATTGCGATGGAACGCGTTTTGAAATGGGACGCAACCTATGACTATGCCGGTCCCCATGTTTTCTTTGGGGCCTTTTATGGATCGCGTACCAAACTGCTTGGTGGTAGCCCGGAAAAGTCGAAACATCATTTTGATCATGCGATTCAATTGACCAACGGAAAATTCCTGATGGCCCATTTGTTGTACGCCAAACTGTATGCGGTCCGGGTTCAGGATCGTAAACTGTTCGAGCACCTTTTGGAAAAGGTGATGCAATCGCCTGTCGATGCATTGCCCGGGCGCAGGCTGGCCAATGAAGTGGCGCGTGAGAAAGCTAAAGTTTTACTAGAGGATGCTGATGTCTATTTTTAAAACGATTTTTCTAACTTCTTGTTTTAAGTTCCGGCAACTCGCCAGAGCTTGTTTCTCAAGGGAGCTGTCTGTTGGCTGTGCGCCAGCACCTCGTGGGCAGAAACAATTTCCAAGTGCTCCGTCGACACAATCAATAAAATCGGGTAATTCCTACCGTATGGTGTGTGTGCTGTGCGGAATACTGGCTACCTTGCTCATGGCCTTAGTGATGTCGGCCATGCCGGTGACCGATGCCCTGGCTGGGGGTAAGACCATCATCAAATTTGCGACGCTGGCTCCAGAAGGTTCTGGCTGGATGAAACAGATGCGTCGCCTGGAAAAAGCAGTCCAGAAGGCGACCAAGGGACAGGTCCGGTTTAAATTTTATCCGGGTGGTGTGTCGGGTGATGAAAAGGATGTCATCCGTAAAATGCGTATTGGCCAGGTGCACGCGGCCGGGTTCACCGGGGTCGGACTCGGCGAGATTTTACCGGAAGTGCGTGTCCTCGATTTACCCTTTCTTTTGAAAGACGATAAAGAAATGACCCATGTGTACGAACGCATGACGGATCATTTCACAAAAGCCTTTGATAAAAAGGGATACGTGCTGCTGGGCTGGGTTCCGGTTGGCTGGATTCATTTCTTTTCCAAGGAAGATGTCGGAACGCTGGATTCCTTGCGTAAAACCAAGGCCTGGATGTGGGATGGCGACCCTCTGGTGCAGGCGGCTTATAAGGAGTTGGGGATCAGTCCCCATCCCCTGTCGGTGACCGATGTCATGATGGCGCTTCAGACCGGGATGGTGGAAACCGTTTACGCATCACCCATCGGGACGCTTGCTTTGCAGTGGTTTACCAAAGTAAATTATATGTCGCAGATCCGCATGGGCCATGCAAGCGGAGCCGTCTTGCTTTCCAAAAGACAATTCAAAAAGATTCCGGATGAGCATAAGGAAACGCTGAAAAAAATCAGTAAGCAATACCTTGCCGAGCTGGTGAAACAAATAAATGCGGACAATG
>JAJDAX010000302.1 GCA_029261615.1 Nitrospinaceae bacterium | reverse complement strand
CCAATTGCCATCACCTATTCCTGGAAAGATTTTGGAGGGGAAAGTCCTGCCGAGCCCGATTACAAATCCAGGGAATTCAGGCAGCTGTTCGAAGCAACTCCCGAGGCTAGTGATACAACACCCCCCTCTTCCGCTGACTCCTTTTCTGAAGATGCGGGCCTCTCGTTCGATGACTTTGAGGAAGATGAAGGTTTTTCCAGTAATGGGTCTATGGAGGAAACTTCAGGAATGGGTTTGGATCTCAATGATTTCGAAGAAATAGAAGAGCCTGCTATTTTTATTATTGAATTGTCTGATTTTGACGAGGATCTCACAGGCGATTCTTCTGGAGCGATACCTACTGAAAAATTATTGCCGCAACCTAAATTGTTGCGCGATGTCTGGATGCTGTGGCCCATTATTCGCTACGACTACAAATACATCCCGTCTGAAAGCACCTCAGGGCAAATTGCCCTCGCCTCTCCGTCCGAAACCTTTTCCGAACACCTCAACCGCTCCCTGCCTTCTTCCTGGGTAGACGGCCATTACCTTGGAACCGACGATCGCGGGCGCGATGTGCTGGCGCGACTCCTTTACGGGTTCCGCATTTCCATGGTGTTCGGCTTGTCTCTTGCGATAACCGGGACTATCATCGGTTGTCTGCTTGGAGGTATTCAAGGGTATTTTGGCGGCTGGATCGATCTCATTGGTCAACGGCTCACTGAGATATGGGGCTCCATGCCACGCCTTTACATCCTCATAATCCTGAGCGCGCTGTTAACTCCCTCCAGGCTACTGCTGTTTGTCATCCTCAACCTGACAGCCTGGATGGGCATTGCCGCCTATATCCGTGCAGAATTTCTAAAGAGCCGGAATCTCGAATATGTCAAAGCGGCCAGGGCGCTGGGTGTATCGAATTATTCCATTATGCGGAATCACATCCTGCCCAACTCGCTCACTCCCGTGATCACTTTTTTTCCATTTGAAGTGACTGCGGGAATCCTCGCACTGGTGAGTCTGGATTTTCTCAATCTTGGAGTACCAAGTCCCGCGCCTAGTATGGGAGAATTGCTCGCACAGGGAAAAACCAATTTGCAGGCCTTATGGATTCTACTGCCTACATTTTTTGTTTTGACCACCACGCTGACCTTATTAACGTTTGTTGGCGATGGTATCCGCAATGCCTTCGATCCGAAGAAATCTGTTTAGACGAGACCAACTAAAATGCTGAAAGTCGAAAACCTGAAAACACATTTCAAAGTCGGTTTCAATAAAACAGCGCGCGCTGTCGACGGCATCTCCTTTGAACTTGAGGCAGGGAAAACCCTGGCGATGGTTGGGGAATCTGGCTGCGGCAAATCCCAGACAGCACTTTCGATAATGCGACTGGTAGCTGAAAATGGATTCCACCCCGATGGGAAAATGATCATGGAGGGTCGCGACCTGTTCGGTCTTGAAGAAGACGAGATGCGTTCGATCCGTGGCAATGACATCGCCATGATTTTTCAGGAACCCATGACCTCACTCAACCCGCTCTACCGGATCGGTAATCAGCTGGAAGAACCGCTGCGTCTGCATCGTCAAATGCAAAATGGCCCTGCAAGGCAAACCGCCATTGAGCTTCTGGATCAGGTGGGGATACCAGATCCTGAACGGCGCATCGACACCTACCCCCATGAACTTTCCGGCGGAATGAAACAAAGGGTGATGATCGCCATGGCACTGGCCTGCGAACCCAAAGTATTGATCGCCGATGAACCGACCACGGCGCTGGATGTCACCATTCAGGCGCAGGTGCTGCGCCTGATGTCCGATCTTCAAAAACAAAAGGGCATGGCCATCCTCCTCATCACACACGATATGGGGATCGTCAACCAAATGGCTGACAAAGTCAGCATCATGTATGCCGGAAAAATTGTGGAACACGGCACCCGCGAACAGGTGTTCGCGCAAATGGGTCATCCCTATACCCGACGCCTGCTGGACTCCATTCCAAAAACAGGTGACGCGCCTTATCTCTTAAGCACCATACCGGGACTGGTCCCACCGGCAACCGAATACGATGATGTCTGCCGTTTTGCGGGTCGTTGCGAATATGTTTTCGATGATTGCCGCATTACCGACCCAAAGGAAATCACACTGGAGCCGGGTCATAAAGCCTCCTGCCTCTTGCATGAGTCAGGCAATCCATTTCCTGAATTACAAAATGAAGAGCGACCTGCCGCCCCGGCAAAAAACATTCAAAGCGACAACCTGGTCTCCATTCGCAAAGTTAAAACCTGGTTCCCGGTTCACAAAGGGGTGTTCCGTCGCGTCGCTAATCATGTAAAGGCTGTCGACGATATCGATCTCGATATCAAGCGTGGCTCTACCGTCGCGCTGGTTGGAGAATCCGGTTGCGGTAAGACCACTCTGGGTGAATCCATTTTACGGCTAAACCGTGAAGTTCAGGGCACTATCCTGTTTGATGGAAAACCAGTGATGGATCTGGATTCGGGTGCCTTGAAGGACATGCGGAAGCACATGCAGATTATTTTCCAGGACCCCTATGGCTCTCTTTCTCCCCGAATGTGTATTATCGATATCGTCGGCGAAGGACTCAAAATACATCAGCCCGATATCAAGGGGGCGGA
>JAJDAX010000301.1 GCA_029261615.1 Nitrospinaceae bacterium | reverse complement strand
CCTCCCTGAGAGCAGGCATGATCGCCTGTTGCCGAGGAGCATACAATGCCAGTCCAGCCTACCTATCCCGGTGTTTACGTAGAAGAAATTCCAAGTGGTGTCCGCCCAGTACCAAGCGTCAGTACTTCCGTTGGGGCTTTTATTGGAAGCTTTCGAAAAGGCTTGCTCAATGAAGCTGTCCTTGTTTTCAGTTGGGGAGATTTCGAGCGCGAGTACGGAGGGCTGGACCGAAACAGTGAAACAACCTACGCCATTCAACAGTTTTTCTTGAACGGGGGTTCTCAGGCCTGGGTTGTGCGCGTTGCAGACACAGCGACCGGTGCCCCGGCCGGAAATGCCAATGCAGCCACAATCAATCTGACCCAGGGACAGAATGGGACAGGACCCACCATATTAACGGTTACCGCCGGACGTAGAATTCGAGGCGAGAGCGCCCTCAATCCAGGATCCTGGGGGAATTCACTCCGCGCCGAAGTCGATTACGACACCGCAGACCCGGCCACCCAATTTAATCTGACCATTCAGGAAGTGAGAGTTGTTGGAGATCGCACTCTCGTCCTGCAAACCGAAACGTTTCGTAATCTTACTATGGTGCCCGACACATCCAACAACGCTTTGGAAGTTGTCAATCAAGGATCGACATTGGTTCAGTTGAGTACCCCTGCCGTTCCGACATCTCCGTTTCCTCGCCCCGCATCCAATGGAACTCTCGGAAACAATACTCTTCCCGCCGCTTTTGCACTTCCCAGTGTGGCGGCCAATTCTTTTAATATCAACATTGGGAATGGTATCCCGGTTATCAACGGGGCACTCAATTTCGGCACCACCCCTCCAACAAGTTATGCTGAGCTACGCCCGTTTCTGGAAACCGCTATCCGGGCTGCAGCTTCCAACACCAATGTCCCGGACGGTTTAAAACCCTTGTTGGCAGGCGCTCAGGTCAAATTGCTCAGCAGCCCCACTGCAGCCAATCCTCTACAATATTTTGTTCAACTTGGGCGGGCGGCACGACCATACAATCAAGCTGACAGAATAATATTCACCGGTGCTGCAACCACAGCGGTTCGGTTGGCAGGAGCCGGCGTTACGGTCAGTGCTCAACAGGTTGCACTCGCTGCCGGACGCGATGGCACTGCTCCAGCAGCAGGGACAACTTTCCGTCCCATCCCTGTCAGTTTTTTTCAGGGGCAAGCTGCAGCTAAAACAGGATTGTATGCACTGGAAGATGTCGATCTTTTCAATATCCTCTGCATTCCAGAAGCCACCACCCTGGCAGCCGGCGCCATGCGCACCCTTTACACTGAAGCCACCACCTATGTTGAAGACCGGCGCTCCATGCTGATCATTGACATCCCGGCAACGGTCACCCGCATGCCCCAGATGCAAACCTGGCTTACAGAAAATGACGGGTTGCGACACCCCAACGCTGCAGTTTATTTTCCAAGAACCAACATCGCAGATTCGTTAAACGAAAACCGACCAAGATCCATACCGTCTTGTGGTGCAGCTGCCGGTCTCTGGGCACGAACCGACACCGATCGTGGGGTCTGGAAGGCCCCTGCCGGGACGGAAGCCACGCTACGCAATGTTGAAAGCCTGGCTGGCACTTTGACGGATCAGCAAAACGGACAACTCAATCCGCTGGGTGTCAATTGTCTCCGGAATTTTCCGGTTTACGGCAACATAATCTGGGGCGCGAGAACTCTGGATGGAGCCGACCTTCGCGCGTCCGATTGGAAATACATTCCCGTTCGTCGCACGACCCTGTTCATCGAAGAAAGTCTTTTCCGAGGAACCAAGTGGGTGGTGTTCGAACCTAACGATGAACCGCTTTGGTCACAAATTCGATTAAATGTCGGCTCCTTCATGCAGGACCTGTTTCGCAAAGGAGCATTTCAGGGATCGACACCCAAGGAAGCCTATTTCGTGAAATGCGATTCGGAAACAACGACGCAATCGGACATCGACAACGGTATCGTGAATATTGAAGTCGGATTTTCGCCGCTAAAACCGGCAGAATTCGTCATCCTCAAAATCCAGCAAATCGTTCGCCGACCAGAGGCGTAAGGAGATCCAGTCATGGCTGAATTCACAACCAATCCTCGCCGTTTTGATCCCTACAAGAATTTCAAGTTCAGGGTGAAATGGGACGGAAGGTATGTCGCCGGGATCAGTAAAGTCGGATCCTTGAAAAGAAGCACAGAAGTTGTAGAACACCGCGAAGGTGGAGACCCCTCTACCAGTCGCAAATCTCCGGGGCGTACAAAATACGAGGGTATCACTCTTGAACGGGGTGTCACCCACGACCTCGACTTCGAACGATGGGCCAATAAGGTCTGGAATTTTGGGGCGGGGGCCGGGTCAGAAGTTTCCCTGGAAGATTTCAGGAAAGACATCATTGTCGATGTTTTCAACGAAGCGGGGCAAAAAGTCATCTCATACAAGATCTACCGGTGCTGGGTGTCTGAGTATCAGGCAATGCCCGACCTGGATGCCAACGCAAACGCGGTGGCGATACAGACACTCAAACTCGAAAACGAAGGCTGGGAAAGAGACCTCGACGTTACGGAACCGGCGGAACCAAGCTTCAACGTTCCCGCCTGATTTTCAACCCGCTCTTCGGTATTGGAGGTTGAGGCATGGCTTCGTTGAAAAAGTTTGATCTCTGGGCAGGCCTGCTCTTGGAAAATGGACGACAATCTGTCGCACGAATGCGCCCGGTTACGGGTGAAGACGAAGCGGCTCTATTGGATGCGCCCCGTCACTTGCTCCCGGCAGAAAAGACCACCCTCATCTTAACCCGACTGCTGGACAGCATCGGCACCCTTTCACCGGTCAGTGAAGACCACGTCCGGCAATTAACTATCGGTGACCGCGAACGCCTCGTATTCGCCATTTGTATTTCTACGTTTTCTGAAGAAATGGATCTGGTCTCTCGTTGCCCTTTTGAAGAATGTGGGGCACTGTCCGAAATGACGCTAAACCTGAACGAGCTCGTATACCTTAATCCTGACAACAAACCTGCTGATTCATTCGAAATCAATGCTTCGACCAATGACGGTCCTTTGACTGTGCATTTTCGAATGCCCACTGGATACGATCAGGAAAAAGCAGGGCAGCAATTAATAAAAACCCCCGATGCCCCTGTCGAACAGGAATTAATTGAAGCCTGCATACTTGAAGTCCGTAACAACCAGGAAAAAATCTTCCCGAACCAACATCTGCTGCAAGTATTGAAACCCCAGATTGAAGCGGCATGGTCCGCGCTCGATCCCGCAAGCGATCCTTTTGCCAAAATTAATTGTCCGGAATGCGGTCGCGATTACACAGCCATTCTCGATGCACTCTCATTACTTTTAACCGGACTCGAAAACAGAGGTGATCTTTTTGATCAGGTTCACCGGCTGGCCCGAGTCTATCACTGGAGCGAAGGCGAAGTATTGAGCCTTACCTTTGACCGCCGCCAGCGTTATCTTGATATTGTAAATTCACA
>JAJDAX010000300.1 GCA_029261615.1 Nitrospinaceae bacterium | reverse complement strand
GCCGAAACCGTTCTCCTTATTCTGATTCTGACCACCCTGATTGCCTTGTCTTTTGGTCAGGTGGTTCTCAGGAACCTGTTCAATGAGGGCCTGCTGTGGGCCGATATTCTATGCCGGCAACTCGTTTTGTGGGTTGGTTTTTTAGGGGCGTCACTCGCTGTTCGTGAAAACCGGCACCTTTCAATTGATTTTATCCCCCATCTCGTTTCCGAGCAAGCTAAACGCTGGTTAAAAGTCGTTTCAAGGCTCGCAGCAGCCGTAATTAGCCTGTTTCTGGCCAGGGCTTCCTGGGAATTCCTGATTTTTGAACGTGAAGGTGAAGCAACTCTATTTTCCGATATCCCGACCTGGTGGTTTCAGACAATCCTCCCCTATAGTCTGACAATCATCGCGATTCGCTTTCTCTTTACTGCCTGGGACGTTGCGACCAAATCGGAGGTTCCAAAATGACCCTGGCCATCACAGGCGGTCTGATTTTTCTGGCTCTGGCAGGGACTCCTCTCTATGCCATTATTGGTGCTCTTGCCCTGATCCTGTTTTATCTGGCAGATATTGAAGGTGCAGCCGTTTTTATCGAACTCTATAGAGTTACCAGCCAACCCAGTCTGATCGCCATTCCCCTCTTCACCTTTGCCGGATTTCTGATGGCTGAAAGTGGGACACCAAAGCGTCTTACCCGCCTGACGGAAGCTTTTCTTGGAGCCCTCCCTGGAGGCACACCGCTGGTAGCGCTTGTGGCCTGCGGGTTTTTTACTGCATTCACTGGTGCATCCGGGGTCACCATTATCGCGTTGGGAGGCTTGCTTTACCCAATGCTGTTGCGAGAGCATTACTCAAGAAAATTTTCTCTGGGATTGCTAACAGCATCCGGCAGTCTGGGGCTCCTTTTTCCACCTTCATTGCCTCTCATACTTTATGGGCTTATTGCCCAGGTTAATATTGACCAGCTTTTTCTGGCAGGAATCATCCCGGGTATTTTTTTGATCTTCCTGTTTTTCTGTTACAGCTTTGCAATGGGAAAGAAACTGAATATTCCTATTAGTCCTTTTAACCGTGCAGAAGCCTGGGCTGCGATCAAGCAGGCACGTTTTGAAATCCCTCTGCCATTTTTGATTCTATGGGGCATTTATGGAGGATGGATCACAGTTACGGAAGCTGCGGCTGTTACGGTGGTTTACGTTTTGCTGGTGGAAACGGTTTTTTATAAAGACCTTCATTTCATAAAAGATATCCCCCGAATCATGAAGACCAGCATGGTATTGGTAGGATCGATCCTGATTATTCTGGGCACGGCCCTGGGGTTCACCAGTTACCTTGTTGATGAACAAGTCCCGATGCAGATTCTCGAAGCGATGAGAACCTATATCGATGACAAAATCACCTTCTTGATTGTGCTCAATATTTTCCTGCTGATTGTGGGTTGCCTGATGGATATTTTTTCAGCGATCATTGTGGTGGTTCCCCTCATTGTGCCCATTGCTGAGAGTTTTGGTGTCAACACGGTTCATCTCGGAATAATTTTTCTGACCAATCTTGAAATTGGTTATATGACTCCTCCGGTTGGAATCAACCTGTTTCTGTCCAGTTCCCGTTTTGATGAGCCCGTATTAAAAATGTATCAAGCCAGCCTACCCTTTCTCGGTTTGATGCTGATCGGCCTCATGCTCATCACTTATTTTCCTGAACTCAGTTTATGGCTGGTCCATGCCTTTCAGTGAAACCTGTAACTGGTAGCAACTGACAGGTTACGTCCGTATAATTAAAGTATGAGCTCTCTTCCTCATGAAATCCTTGAAAGTGAAAATGTGCCCCTGATTGCAACTCCTTCATCCGGCTTTAGCAAAGGGTTCAAAGGCACAGTGGTTGCCCCTGTCACCGAATTGCTAAGGAAAGGGTTTCTCGATCAACGTATTCGAAGCGGAATCAGTAAACTAAAGGCAAGCCAGCCCAACCTTGTTGTGGGGGAATTGCATTGCCATTCTTTTTATTCCGATGGGTATTTTTCAGTAGACGATATTTTGCATCGGGCATCGTCTCTGGGATTGGATTTTGTCGTCATGACGGAACATCTGGCGGCGGATCGTTTTCCTATGGAACCCGTAATAAGGTCCATTCACGATCGCCGTGATTGCATTCAAAACTGGAATTTAAAAGAGACTCCGCCCGTCAAAGCTTATCCTGCATTTGAAATTAGCACCGAGCAAGGTCATCTCATTTCACTATTTCCAAACGAATACTCTGGTGGTAGTGATCTTGTATCCCTTGAAAAGCGATTTCTTCCTTTTGAACGGGAATGGTTTTCGCTTGAGGCGGCAGCCAGCATGACCCGGGAGTTGGGAGGGGCGACTGTTATACCTCACCCTGGCATTGAAAGGTCTTATCCTTTTGGAGTTCCCCTTTCATTTATCAAACAATATATGACAGGATTAATCGACGGAATTGAAGATATCAGTGCTGCCCATGGTTTCCATAAAGATTATTCAGGACCACTGGAAATGGCTTCCATTGGTTCCAGTGACGACCACTTTAATTTTCTTATTGGGGCTGCAGTTACAGTGTATGATGGAAGCCGATATAAAGATCTGGTGTCGGCCATTAAAGCTCGGGATACCAGAGCGCATTCCATCGATAACTCCCTGGGTCCTTTGATCACATTGGCCCGCCACCTTCTATGACATGAGAAATCCTGGTACCGGCCCCCATGGGTCCCGCAAATTCTATTTTACGCTTTTTGAGTCGCCCCTGGGTGACTTTGGGTTAGTGGCAACAGACAAGGGGCTCTGCGAAATAAGAACCCGCATCTCAAGTCGTAAATCGTTCATAGTGTATTTGAAAAAGAGCTACCCAGAAATTCCCCAGGAAAATCCGGAAAAATTGAAAACGGTAACTCGCCAGTTGACAGAATATTTTGCAGGAAAGCGCCAGAGGTTTACCTGCAAATTGGATCTGGA
>JAJDAX010000299.1 GCA_029261615.1 Nitrospinaceae bacterium | reverse complement strand
CAACATTTTTGAGGCACTCTCAATTATATCAACGTCTTGTCAAGTCTGCTATACTTTAAATAGCATGCTTTTAACGAACCTTTTTCCAATGTAAGAGAAGCAATGGAATCCAATAACCTTAAGTTTATCGACGATAATATTTTTGACCTTGCGCAGGAAGACCGACTGGTGGGTTCGTATCTTTATGACAAATACAATGAACAGATTGGTCGACTCAAAGGATTGATGGTTGAACCGGAAACCTTTAAGGTGCGTTATGCTGTCTTCATAGATGGCGGATTTCTTTTCACCGATGGGAGAACGATTCTTCTGCCCCGCCCGCTGTTCAATGCGATTGACATGGGGCATATCAAAACCCCTTGGTCGCGTGAATCCCTGCAGCACGCGCCGACAATCGAGTCGGTGGATGATGTCAGTATGAGTGAAGAACGCGTTATTCTGAGCTACTTTGATCTTGATCCTTATTGGGAAACAGAATCGGCCGATACTGAAGAGGCCGTAGAATAGTTTTCTTCAAAATTTATTAAAAATAAAATCTGGAACACATTTTAGAATCCACGCGACGAGCCGCCAACGTGGGGTGATGTAGGCGTGGTTTTTTTTATCGCGTATTGCTTGGTAAATCTGTTCCGCCGCCTTTTCCGCCGAGCATACCCAGTAAGCGCGACGGGCATCGATCATGGGGGTGTCGACGAACCCAGGTTTGATATCAGTGATCGTGATCGGCACCTTACGGTGGGCCACCATCTGCTGGAGTCCCTGAAGGTAATTTGAGATGTAAGCTTTGGAAGCAAAATAAGCTGGAGCCTTGCGATTGCCCCGGATCGCGGCTATTGATGAAATCCCGACCAGATGTCCACCTCCCTGCTCAATAAAATGTTGCATGGCAAGATTAGTGAGTAAAGTAAATCCCTCGACATTGGTCGCAACAATTTCCATCTCTTTGGTCAGGTCGAGAGCAGGATTCTGGTAGCCCACTCCCGAATTGTAAACAATGAGATCAACCCTTCCCATATTCGTTATCAGGTCGTTTAATTGCTCTTTTGCTTCCGGGCGGGTGACATCCATTTCCTGGATAAAACAGTCTTCACCGATCTTGTTCTTTAATTCATCGAGCAAATGCCGACGCCTGCCGGTGATACCGACCCGATACCCCTCACGAGCTAAAACCAGAGTCAGATGCCAACCGATGCCCGAGGTGGCGCCAACCACTATTGCATTTTTCATTTCAGATGAAGGCATGTTTTTACCGCCGGGATTTAAAATGGCTGATGATATGCCATTCGTCAGGTTGTTCGCTCAAGCAGTATTTTTACCGCATCGGCCACTTGAGTCACGGTGATATCTTCAAGACAAAATGGTTTTTTGTGTGGGGACGGTTCGCAGTCCTTGAAAAACTTATGCCGACAGGGGGAGCACTCAAAGTTGAGTGTGACCAGTTCCTTGCGCTCTGGAGCGATAAGGGGGTCGGTGGTTTTGGGATGACCGGGGCCAAACAAGCCCACTACCGGGGTGTCGATCATCGCGGCAAAGTTCATCAGGCCACTGTCGTTGGCGACCAGCATTCGACAATTTTTGAGGAACCCTGCGACCACCTGCATGTTCAATCCCGCGAGAATAAAAACTTTGTCTTCAGGGCAAAAGCGGGCCACCTGTTCCAGTAGAGGTCTTTCCTTGCGACTGCCCATCAGTAATATGGTGGCTTTATTTTCCTTAATCAGTTTCTGACACAAAATTCCAAAACGTTCGGTGTGCCAGCGCTTTTCAGGTTTGGAAGCACCTGGTGAAACGGCGATCAGACATTTTTCCAGATTCATACCCATGCGTTCCATCAGTTCGCCATTACGCTTCACGCCTTCTTCAGTGACCAATTCCGGAAAGGTGCGGTCTACAGTATTGACTCCCAATGGTTTGACGATGCCCGCATAGTAATCCGTGCCGTGAATGGAACGCGACTCCTTGACAACCGGTAGCGGGTCGGTCAAAAGAAAATTGCGACCATCCGTTTCGTAACCAATTCTCCTGGGTGCACCGGACATGAGCGCAAGCCACGCCGAGCGCATCGAGTTTGGAAACAGAACGGCAAGATCAAAATGGTATTTTCTGAGGCCGAAAGCAAACCGGATCTGACTTAAGGTTCCTTTGTCTGTATTGAGGGGAAACGGGATAACACAATCGATATCGGGGTGGTTCACCAGGATTTCATTGGAGGGTGGCCGCACGACAGCCGTGATGCGGGCCTCAGGGTATTGCTTGCGAAGCCCCTGAATGGCTGGCAACGCGAACACAACATCCCCTATCCAGTTCGGCATCCAGGCCAGGATGTGCTGAATATTTTTTGGAGGGGCTTGTTCTTCCATGGATGAAGGCTCTACTCAATAAATGTTCGCGTTATGGTGAAAGTTCCGACACTTCATTTTGTATGTTCCAATGAGTGAGTGACTCTATTTCACGCGTTTGATGGTTGCTCCCAGTTGCGACATTTTTTTCTCCATAGAGACATAGCCTCGGTCGATGTGATAAACGCGGGAGATGATGGTTTCTCCTTTTGCGGCCAGTGCTGCCAAGACCAGCGAAGCGCTGGCTCTAAGGTCGGTCGCCATCACGGGAGCACCGCTCAATCCGGCAACACCGCGCACGACCGCTGTGTGTCCTTCGATCAATATATCGGCCCCGAGTCGCTTGAGTTCCGCCGCGTGCATGAAGCGATTTTCAAAAACCGTTTCCATGATTACACTCTGCCCTTCGGCCAATGTCATCAAGGCCATGTACTGAGCTTGAACGTCTGTGGGGAAACCCGGATGCGGTTGTGTCCTGATATTGGCGGCCTTCACGGGCCCATTGGCCTTGACATACATTATCCCTTCACCCGTCTGAATGGTAACACCTGCTTCCCTCAGTTTGAGGACAACCGGTTCCACGTGATTGGGGAGACAATCCTGCACTTCAATCTCGCCGCCGGTGATCGCACCCGCGATGAGATAGGTCGCCGCCTCAATGCGGTCTGGAAAAATGCGGCATTCGATCGGTTGAATCGAAGGCACTCCCTGGATCACGATGGTGTCGTTTCCGGCACCTTCAATTTTTGCACCTGATTGATTAAGTACGTCGGCAAGAAACGATATTTCCGGTTCGCGCGCCGCGTTTTCCAAAACGGTCTCACCTTCGGCCAGTGCGGCGGCCATCATCAGGTTCTGGGTGCCGGTGACACTGACCGTATCGAAGCAGTATCGTGCTCCCACGAGTTTTTTTGCGCGGGCATGAATATAGCCTTCTTTTACATGAATCTCGGCTCCGAGAGCCTCAAGTCCCTTGATGTGCAAATCGATCGGTCTGGCCCCAATGGCGCATCCGCCGGGCAGCGAAACCCGGGCTTCGCCCAAACGAGCAACTAATGGTCCCAATACCAGACAGGATGCCCGCATGGTTGCGACCAGGTCGTAACGGGCTTCTGTTTTCTTTAGAGGCTCCGAGTCGATAACGACTTCGCCATCCTTCCAGGATTCAATGATTCCGCCGAGGTCGCGGATCAACTCCAGCATCGTGCTGACATCTTTTACTTTCGGAGCGTTGGTGATCCGGTTACGTCCGCGGGTGAGGAGGGTGGACGCAAGAATCGGCAATACGGCATTCTTGGCACCACTTATTGATACAGCTCCCCGTAAGGGTTTGCCTCCCTGCACGACTATTTTATCCATCCGTCCCCTTTCGGGCAGACACCGCGCGATCCCGCCCGGAATAATCCTGATGCAAAACTATCTGGCAAAATTTGGTGTCCTTCATTAATAAAGTTTTTACAGACTCGCCCTGATTCGAACCTATTTCCATTAACAGATAACCTCCGGGCTTTAACCAGGTAGAAGCACCTTCAAATATTTCATCGAAAAATCGCAGTCCATCAGGGCCACCATCCAAAGCACCAACAGGCTCGAAGCGACTGATTTCAGGTTGCAGGGTCTGGCATTCTTCGGTGGCAATGTAGGGGGGATTGCACAGGATAAAATCGAACCGACCTGTTTCAATCTTCTCCTCTTGCAGACTACCAAACATATCCGATTGCATCCAGGTGATACGATCCTCAACACCGTGGCATTGACTGTTTTCACGGGCTATGTTGAGCGCGTCTGATGAAATGTCGATCCCTACCATGTTGGAAACAGGCAACTCGAGCGCCGAGATGATTGCGAGGACCCCGGACCCGGTGCACATGTCCAGTCCTCGCAAGGGTTCATCTCTTTCTTCTTTCGAAAGGGATTTCAGAAGCTGTTCAATTAATATTTCAGTTTCGGGTCTTGGGATCAGAACGTCAGGTGTTACCTTGAATGAACGCGACCAGAATTCCCGCTCGCCGATAATATAGGCCAAAGGTTCTCGAATCTCGCGACGCTGAACCAATTGTTCACAAAAGGTGATTTCATCGGGGTGCAGATGGCGGTGGGCATCGCGCCAGAACTCTTCACGACTGATGCCGAGCGCGTGTGATATCAGAACTTCCGCATCCAGCCTTGGGGTCTCAACACCTGATTTTTCCAGTCGATGGCAGGCGTCAGCCAGCAGGGTCTGCAGGGTGTTCATGGCGAGATCAGTTGTCCTGGTTTTTTAAAGCCTCAGCTTGAAAATGCAGGACAATTGCATCTACCATTTCATCGAGTTCACCTTCCATGGCCTGGGTCAGCTTGTGCATCGTGAAGCCAATGCGATGATCGGTAATTCTCTCCTGCGGAAAGTTGTAGGTCCGGATTCGTTCGCTTCGGTCCCCTGTGCCAACCTGCTGCCGACGGTCGGCAGCGAGTACTTCCTGCTGTTTGCGCTGTTCTTCATCATACAAGCGAGCGCGTAGAACTTTCATCCCGCGTTCCTTGTTCTTGTGCTGAGACTTTTCATCCTGACAGGACACCACAATACCGGATGGCACATGAGTGATGCGGACCGCAGAGTCTGTGGTGTTGACGCTCTGCCCACCGGGGCCCGATGAACGGAATACATCTATTTTTAAATCCGCAGGATTGATCTTGATATCAACGTCTTCCACTTCTGGCAGGATCGCCACTGTCACCGCAGAGGTATGAATACGTCCCTGCGTTTCAGTGGAAGGCACTCGTTGCACCCGGTGCGTTCCCGCTTCATATTTCAGTTTGCTGTAAACCGCTTTACCGCGAATATTGAGAACGATTTCTTTAAAGCCGCCAACACCGGTCTCGTTGCTGGTCAGAATTTCGACTTTCCATTTCTGTCGCTCGGCGTATCGGGAATACATGCGATACAAATCCGCGGCGAACAGCCCGGCTTCATCACCCCCAGTCCCGGCGCGAATTTCCATGATGACGCTTTTCTCGTCGCGCGGGTCCTTTGGCAGCAATAACTTTTTCAGTTCCAGCTCATTTTTTTTTGTTTTCTCGGTAAGAGATTCAATCTCCATTTTCGCGAGCTCCTGCATCTCAGGGTCGCTCTCCTCTTCAAGGAGCGCCCGGTTTTCTTCCAACTCCTGATTGTTCTTTTTCCATTCTCTGTATTCTTTGATGATGTCGACCAGTTCCGAGTGCTCGCGTGCATATTTCTGGAACTCGTTCTGCAGGGAAATGACTGCAGGATCGCTCATTTTGCCAGAGAGTTCATCGAATCGTTTTTCGATGGCAGCCAGTTTATCGAACATTGGGGAACCAGTGAGGAGGAAAGACTACAGAATTTAAACGGACCTCTCTTGGGAGAGGTCTTTAAAAGAGAAGGGAGTTAGTCAGCTAATTTGGGGCAGGAGTGCTTTCGGCTTCAGTAGCTGCAGGTGCAGCTTTTTCGGAAGTGGCTTTTTTTGCCTGAAGCGCTTTTTCGTATTTGCGGGTGAATTTTTCGATACGCCCGGCACTGTCCATCAGTTTTTGCTTGCCGGTATAAAAAGGATGGCAGGCGGAACAAACGTCAATGTGCATTTCTTTAACGGTGGAACGTGTGTTTACTTTGTTGCCGCAGGTGCAAACAACAAGTGTGTCCATATAGTCTGGATGAATCTCGGATTTCATAGTGTGTGAACTCTTCAGTTACGTCAGGAATTCATGGTTTTCATGAATTCGAGATTGTTTTTGGTTTGTCCCATTCTTTGCAGGAGAAGCTCCATAGTATCATTAAGGCCCATGGGTTGTAAAACTTTTCTCAAAAGCCAGATACGTTGCAACTCTTCTTGTTCAATGAGCAGTTCTTCTTTTCGGGTGCCGGACTTGTGAATGTCGATTGAAGGGAACACGCGCTTTTCAGCCAGTTTGCGGTCGAGCACGATTTCCAGGTTGCCGGTTCCTTTAAATTCTTCGAAAATTACATCATCCATACGACTGCCGGTATCGATGAGGGCAGTGGCCACAATGGTGAGGCTGCCGCCTTCTTCAAGGTTCCGGGCCGCACCGAAGAAACGTTTTGGCCTTTGCAGGGCATTGGAATCGACACCACCGGACAATACCTTGCCACTTGGCGGCACGATGGCGTTATAAGCCCGCGCCAGACGCGTGATACTGTCGAGCAGAATGACGACATCTTTCTTGTGTTCAACCAGGCGCTTGGCCTTTTCGATGACCATTTCCGCTACCTGAACGTGGCGTTGCGCTGGTTCGTCAAACGTGGAACTGATGACTTCACCATTCACCGAACGCTGCATGTCGGTGACTTCTTCAGGCCGCTCGTCGATGAGCAGAACGATCAGGACCACTTCCGGGAAATTGGTGGTGATGCTGTTGGCGATGGATTGCAGCAGCATTGTCTTACCTGTACGCGGCGGAGCAACGATCAGGCCACGCTGGCCTTTTCCAATCGGCGTCATTAAATCCATGATGCGCGCGCTCAAATCTGTACAGGCCGGGGTTTCCAGCCGCAGACGTTCTTCCGGGTAAAGCGGTGTCAGGTTGTCGAACAGGATTTTATCTTTGGTTTTTTCCGGGTTTTCAAAATTGATGGCTTCGACCTTGAGCAGGGCGAAGTAACGCTCGTTTTCCTTCGGTGGGCGAATCTGGCCCGAAATGGTGTCACCGGTCCGCATGTCAAATTTCCGAATCTGCGACGGCGATACGTAGATGTCGTCTGGACCCGGAAGGTAGTTGTATGTGGGAGCGCGCAGGAAGCCGAATCCGTCTGGCAGGATTTCAAGCACGCCCTGACCAAACATCAGGCCGTCTTTTTCAATCTGGGCCTGAAGGATTTTGAAAATAAGGTCCTGCTTGCGGAGGCCGCTGTGGCCCTGAATCTTGAGGGTTTTGGCCATATTGGTCAAATCTGAAATGGTCTTGGCCTTAAGGTCCTCGATATTCATGGATGGTGGTTTTGTTGCGGTAGACATAAGCGAAGTGGATTCTTTACGAAGGGTTTATAAAGAAATGCGCGGGTCGAAGGGTAACGGAGTTTTTGCAGGTTTCCCGGAATTGAGTCCCGCCTATTATTGTGGGAAAAACCAATCCGATGGGGATCAGGGGTTAATTTTGCAGGGTGATTCTTTGGGGTACGCAGATACATTATCTGGTCCCTTTTCGTTTGTCAATCCCTTTTGGTCAGTTTTTTCAAGTTTTTGCAGGCAGTGTGCCCGAATGGGGGTGGGTATTTTTTAAAATATTTTACGGTTTAAAATTTCAGGTTTCCAGTTATCAGGTAAAATCGGGAGCCTTCTGAAATCTTCTGTGAAATCCATGACTGACACCCGATATTTAATTTCTTCTGATCAATTCGAACCCGCTTATATGGAACTTTTTCGTTCGGGTGAATTGTACCGACGCTCGCGGCAAGGGTTGCGCCATTTGGAGAAATGCCGTGTGTGCCCGCGCGATTGCGACGTCAACCGTCTATCAAACGAGTGGGCGCTTTGCAAAACCGGACGCTATGCCTGGGTCTCCAGCTACTTCCCTCACTTTGGTGAGGAGAACTGCCTGCGCGGCACCAGTGGAAGTGGAACGATTTTCTTTTCCATGTGCAACCTGAAATGCGTGTTCTGTCAGAACTACGACATCAGCCAGCAGCAGGACGGGTTCGAGGTTACGCCGGAAGTGCTGGCCAATATGATGATGGAACTACAGGCAAAAGGTTGTCACAATATCAACTTTGTCACGCCGGAACATGTCGTGCCACAGATTCTCGAAGCCCTGCCGATGGCCGTGCAGATGGGCCTGCGCCTGCCCCTGGTGTACAACACCGGCGCGTTTGATTCGATGGAAAGTCTGAAACTGATGGAGGGGGTGGTCGACATCTACATGCCCGACTTCAAATACTGGACGGCAGAGGATTCCGCGAAATACCTGAAGGCGACCCGGTACCCGGAAATCGCGCGAGAGGTTGTCCGGGAAATGCACCGGCAAGTAGGGCCGCTGACCTTTGACGAGAATGGCCTTGCCAAACGCGGCGTACTGGTGCGGCACCTCGTCATGCCCGATTCCCTGGAGAACACAAAGTCCATCATGCAGTTTTTATCCGATGAATTATCACCCGACACCTACGTCAATGTGATGGACCAGTACCGGCCCGCAGGGAAAGTTACGCCCGAGCGGTTTCCGACGCTTGCCCGCCGCACCACAAACGAGGAGCACAATCAAGCTGTGGAGATCACAAGAGCCGCTGGACTCACCCGCATC